>NZ_JBEZNQ010000004.1:0-188701 GCF_040653315.1 Streptomyces sp. NPDC047981
CGGGCGAGTAGACCTTCATCACCATAAAAGATGCCTCCTACCCGGCCCCTACCGGGACCGGGCTCAGAGGTGTCCACCACTCGGGGACAGGTCCCATCCGGCGAAGGCGAAGCCTTGGCCGACGGTGTTGCCGTTGATGTCGTGGCCGAACACGCCGCCGTTCTGCGTGGTGACGATGATGCGGTTGCCCATGGTGACCACGAAGCGGTCGATGGGCCCGTTGAAGGCGACCTTGGATCCGCCGAAGGCGAAGCCGGGGCCTACCTTGCTGCCGTTGATGTCGTGGCCGAACACGCCACCGCTCTGCGTGGTGACGATGATGCGGTTGCCCATCGTGACGACGAAGCGGTCGATGGGTCCGTTGAACGCGACAGGGAAGGGGGCGGAGACGGACATGATCCGTTTCCCTCCTGAGCGGTCTGCTGGAAAAAGCGACCGACGCCTGAAGCTGCCCTGGCTCCCGACTGCTCCGCCGGAATCACGGGCGCGACACGGGACGGGTGAGGGGCCGTTCCGCAAAGGGTCGCGCCGTTCCGGCTCGGGCGCCGCCAGTCGGGGCCTGCCCGCGCCGGACGCTGTACGCCGACGCGCCCCGAGCAGCCTGTGTTCCTGGCATGAACTGCGGGACTCCCGCTTCTTTCCACGTTACGTCGCCGCCGCCCACTCGGCACGTCCTGCGGACCGGGACGCCGGCGGCGCTAGCGGGTCGCGAGGCGGTCGAGCAGGGCGGCGGTACGGGCCAGCAACGCCTGCTCCTCGGGCGTGAGTTCGGACTCGATGGCCTGGGCGAGCCAGCCGGCCCTGCGGCCGCGTTCCGCCTCGAGCGCGGCCCGGCCCGCGTCCGACAGCTCGACCAGCGACTTGCGGCCGTCCGTCGGGTGCGCACGACGGGTGACGAGGTGCTGCTCCATCAGGAGCCCGACCGCCCGGGCCATCGACTGGGGGCGTACGCGCTGGTCGGCGGCGAGGTCGCTGGTGGTCATGGCGCCGTTGCGGTCCAGGGCGCCGAGCACGGCGGCCTGGCCGAGGGGGATGCGGTCCTCGTCCTTGACGCGTCGGGTGAGCTTGCCCATGGCGGTGCGCAGTTCGGCGGCGATGGCGGCGGCTTCCGGGGTGGGCATAGGGCACCCTACCCCGCTGACCTGCGCAAGCCCGGCAGCCGAGCTGTGCAGCCGAGCTGTACAGCCAAACTGTGCAGTTAAACTGCACAGCATTGCTGTAGGGTTTGTTCTGTCGGGGCCGGCGCCAGCGCTGTCGCAGCCAGGGCCCCGGCATTCGACAACGGGAAGGAACTCCCATGTCCACGCAGGCAGTCGGAGCCGTCGACGCCGTCATCGAGGCCGTCACCGCCCGCCGGATCATCGACAGCCGGGGCAACCCCACGGTCGAGGTCGACGTCGTCCTGACGGACGGCTCCCTGGGCCGCGCGGCCGTCCCCTCGGGCGCCTCCACCGGTGCCCGGGAGGCCCTGGAGCTGCGCGACGGGGACCCCGCGCGCTGGCACGGCAAGGGCGTCGACCGCGCGGTGGCCCACGTCAACGGGGAGATCGCGGCGGCCGTGCGCGGCCGGGACGCCGCCGACCAGGCGGGGCTCGACGCCGCGCTGATCGCCCTCGACGGCACCGCCACGAAGTCCCGGCTCGGCGCCAACGCGGTCCTCGGCGTCTCCCTCGCCACCGCCAAGGCCGCCGCGGCCGCCCACCGCAGGCCCCTCTACCGCTACCTCGGCGGGGCCGAGGCCCACCTCCTGCCGCTGCCGATGATGAACATCGTCAACGGCGGTGCCCACGCGGACAATCCACTGGACTTCCAGGAGTTCATGATCGCCCCGGTGGGCGCCGACACCTTCGCCGAGGCCGTCCGCATGGGCAGCGAGGTCTTCCACACCCTGCGCCGTGACCTGCTGGCCGCCGGCCACTCCACGGGCGTCGGCGACGAGGGCGGCTTCGCACCCGCCCTGCGTACCGCCGAGGAGGCGCTCGACTTCGTGACCGCCGCCATCGAGCGCACCGGCTACCGGCCCGGCGCGGACATCGCGCTGATCATGGACCCGGCGTCCTCGGAGTTCTTCCGCGACGGGGTGTACGACTACGCGGGCGAGGGGGTGCGCCGTACACCCGCCGAGAACGTCGAGTACCTGGCCAAGCTCATCGACGCGTATCCGATCGTCTCCATCGAGGACCCGATGGCGGAGGACGACCTGGACGGCTGGCGCGAGCTGACCGCCCGCGTCGGCGACCGCTGCCAGCTCACCGGCGACGACGTGTTCTGCACCGACGAGACGCTGCTGCGCGAGGGCATCCGTACCGGCGTCGGCAACTCGATCCTGGTGAAGGTCAATCAGATCGGCACCCTGACCGAGGCGCTCGGCGCGGTGGCCACCGCCCACGCGGCGGGCTGGACCGCCGTGATGTCGCACCGCTCGGGCGAGACCGAGGACACCACCATCGCGGACCTGGCGGTGGCGACCGGCTGCGGCCAGATCAAGACCGGCTCGCTCTCCCGCTCCGACCGCACCGCGAAGTACAACCAGCTCATCCGGATCGAGGAGGAACTGGGCGCCGCGGCGCGCTACGCGGGCCGCTCGGCGCTGCGTCGCGAGGCGCCCTCAGCGGCGCGCTGACCGCGCCGTCATGGCGGTGGCGAGGCCGACGGCCGCGACGAGGGCCCCCGCCGCCATGACGCCGCCCCGGGAGCGCCAGGACATGACCGACCAGCAGGACCGGGCGGACAGCAGCGATCCGGAGCTGAGCCAGGAGCCGACCGAGGCCACGGACGCGGCCGAGCCGATGGAGCCGACGGAGAGCACCGAGCCGACGGAGCCGATCGAGAGCACGGACCCCACCGAGCCGATGGAGAGCACGGAGTCCCGGGACCAGAGGGAGAGCGCGGCAGTCATGCTCCGATCGTAGGCGCGAACCGGGCGGGAGGCGTCTCGTGGCGGCCGAGCCTGGCCTGCTTCAGCGGCTGCGCCGTCCCGCTTCAGCGGCTGAGGCGGCTCGTTTCAGCGGCCGAGCGCGACCCGCAGCGTTATCCCGTGATGGGTGCGCAGCCGCCGTACCTCCCAGACCGACAGCGCCGTCACCGACAGCGGCCCGCCGACCATGAACGTGTACAGCACCTCCGGCGGGGCGGCGAGATCGGGGCCGTTGAAGAGCTGGAAGGCGAAGAGCGCCCAGACGAGCAGCGGCGCGAGCAGCGCCGGCAGCAGCTGGTGCACGTCGGAGGCGCGGAAGCAGGTGGCGACGCAGCCGTAGGCGACGACGACCGTGTACGGGATCGAGAGGATCAGCACGGCGAACGCCACGAGCGCGCCGATGACCAGGACCAGGAACGACAGGATCGAGGAGATCCACCCGGGGCCGGTGATCGAGTCGAAGAAGCCCTTCAGGTCCTCACCGTTGATCGTCTCGCCCTTCAGGGTCAGGAAGGACACCCAGAGCGTGAAGGGGCCGAGGGCGAGCGCGAGGGCCGCGAGGATCGGGGTGTGCAGGCGTGCCGCGAAGTGGCGCCGCCGGTCCCGGGTGCTCGCGGCGAGGAACACCGCTATGCCGATGACCGTTCCGGCCAGCAGGACCGCGCAGGAGAGCCCCAGTTCGAGGAGCTTGCCGAGCACGTACTCCTGCCCGCCGTCGCTCAGGGGGTAGGCGACGAACAGCCCGACGGCTGCGACGAGACCGAGCACCGTCCGCGCGAGCTGGATCCGGCTCATCAGCCCGTCGTCGACGCGCGCCAGGCCGAACTGGTCGCCGGAGTACCCCGCCGAGCCCGTGAGGAACGCCCGCAGCGCGCCGCCGACCGTCCGTCGACCGCCCGATATCTCCCGCGACCCGCTCACGTGACATCCCCCCGCGGTTCCGTGTCTCCCCGAAAAACAACAGCCAGCACCCTACCCGCCCGCCGTCACCGCGCCGCGCCGCGTCCGAACGGGTCGGGTCGGCCGGGGCCTGGCGTGTCGGGGCCAGGCGAGGAAGTCGTCTCGTGAATATGTGTTTGTCATATTTCGAACTTGATGTCCGGTCAGCCCCCAGGAGGCCGCCGCATGTCGCCAAGAATCCGTCGGTGCGTCGGCTCCCTCGTCGCCCTCCTGCTGATGCTGGCGGGAGTGACGGCCCTCGGGGTGACCCCGGCCCAGGCCGCGACCGAGGAGATCACCGTCAGTCTGTACCGCGTCGTCGAACTGTCCTGCGACGAAGGACCCGGCGAGGCGTGCGGGAACGACTACTACCCGAAGTTCGAGATCGACCACCAGGGCCTGTACGACGGCAAGGACGACTACTGCTGCGCCCACGGCGGCGACATCCGGACCAACTGGGTGCACAAGAAGACCGTGGACGCGTCGCGCGGTCCCGTCGACATCCACATCGAGCTGTGGGACCAGGACGACGGCAGCGGCGACGACATCATCAACTGGGTCCGGGGCGAGGACGACCTGGACCTGAAGTTCGACCTGAACACCTGCGTCTTCACCGGCGGCGGTCTGACCACCCGGCAGGGCGCCGGAGTCCCGACCCTCGCGGGGGAGAGCGAGACGAGCGGCGAGGACTCCGCCCGCGGGTACTTCTCCATCACCACGCCCTCCTGTCTCGCCCGGACCGGCCAGAACGACATGGACGGCGACAGCATCACGGACGCCTGGGAGACCCCTGGCCGAGGGTTCGACCACAACGGCGACGGCCGGGTCGACCTCCCGCTCGGCGACGCTCCGTACGGCGCGCTCCCCTACCGCAAGGACCTGTTCGTCGAGGCCGACCACATGGCTGGTGACCGGCCGCAGCCGGGCGCCCTCGGCGACGTGGTCGAGGCGTTCGCGAACGCGCCCGTCGACCCGTATCCCGACCCGGGCAACCCCGCGCGGACGCTGTACCGGGGGATCAACCTCCACGCGATGGAGGACGAAGCCGTGCCGACGGTGGCGGGCATCCTGTTCGAGACCAACGGCCCCGGCACCCAGGACGACTTCAACGACCTGAAGAACGGGAACCCGGTCGTCCAGCGGCCCGGCGCCTGCTCCGGGCACTTCGGGACGGCGGCCGACCGGGCCGCCCCGAACTGCGTGGACATCCTCAACGCCAAGCGGCTGCTGTTCCGCTACATGATCTTCGGCGACGGCTACGCCGAGAACCCCGGCTCGTCCGGCATCGCCGAGTGGACCGGCGACGGGCCCGAGGGCGGCAACGACTTCATGGTGACGCTCGGCGACTGGAGCGCCAACGGCATCAGGAACGCGGGCGGTCGGCGCAACGCCGAGGCGGGCACGTTCATGCACGAACTCGGGCACGTGCTGAGCCTGGGCCACGGTGGCGACGACACCACCAACTGCAAGCCCAACTACCTCAGCGTGATGAACTACAACCTCCAGTTCGCCAACAAGGACCGGTCGAGGCCCCTGGACTACACCAGCGTGGCCCGGGGCACCGCCCTCGGCCTCACCCCGGGAACCCGACTCGACGAGTCCGGCCTCGACGAGAACACCGGCGTCCGCGGGACCCCCGCGCCCGCTCGCAACACCGTCTACGGCGTCAACGGCAAGTTCCGGGTCGCCCCCGCCACGAACGGCCCCCTCGACTGGAACGGAACCGGTGGCGACAGGGAGACCGGGGTCGCCGCCGACATCAACCACATCTCGCCCTCCTGCCCCGACACCAGCCCCGGCGAGCTCCTGGACGGCTTCGACGACTGGGCGCACATCCAGTACAACCCCCGGCGCAACGTCCACTTCTTCGGGGACGGCGACCGCGGGGCGCTGCCGGAGGAGCTGACCCTGACGCAGGTCCTGGCCATGTCGCAGCAGGCCGACCTGAAGATCGCCAAGTCGCCCGACCGGACGGAAGCGGTCGGCGGGGACACCATCACCTACACCACGACCGTCACCGACCTGGGCCCCGGCACCGCCACCGCCGTCCACGTCACCGACACGCTGCCCGACGGCACCACCCAGCGGCGGGCGCTGCCCGACCTGGCCAATGGCGCGAGCGCCACCGTCACGCCGGCCTTCACCTACCGCGTGCCCTGCGACACCAAGGACGGCACGGTCCTCGCCAACCGCGTCACCGTCACCGGGACCGACACCGAAGGTGTGCCCGACCCGTACACCGACGACAACACCGCGCGGGCCACGACCACCGTGCGCGCCCCCGTGCTGACCGTGGACAAGGCGGGCCCCGCGAAGGCGGCGGCCGGTGAGGCGATCACGTACACCGTCACGTACGAGAACACCGGCAGCGCAGCCGCGTCCGGGGTGACCGTGACCGACACGCTGCCGGCCGGTCTCCACTACAGCCCGGAGCTCGACGGCGGCACCGGGCCGAGGCCGAGCGCGGTCGTGGTCAACGCCGACGGCTCCCGCACGCTCGTCTGGAACGTGGGTGATCTGCCCGGCCGTTCCGGTGCCCAGAAGATCGTCTTCAGCGCCCGGTCCTCGCTCCTCGCCCTCTCGGGCACGGCCTACACGGACACGGTGTCCGTCAGCTACGGGAACGCCGGCGGGTCCTGCGCCTTCAGCCCGGTCACGGCCTCCGCCCGGACCACGGTCACGGTCGAGCCGCCGACCCGGAACCCGTTGCCGTACGAGTTCTGGCAGGCCCACCCGACGATGTGGACCGCCGAACTGCTCGCGCGGATCCAGGCCACCGACCAGCGCTACGACGCCGACCGGGACGGCGCCCTGTCGGTCGCCGAGATCCGGGCGGTGTTCGCGGAGGACATGCCGCGTGGGAGCGAGCTGAGGAAGCAGCTCCTGGCCACCTACCTCAACCTGGCCGGACGGCGGATCAACGCCGGCACGGTCATCAGCCCGAAGCCGGCCCACGACCCGGTGCTCGGCACCGTACGGGCCGCGGCCCTCTACGCGCAGGAGACCCTGGCGCTGCCGGCGGACGCGACGGACCCGCCACGCCACCGGAACATCGTCCACGTCCTGCTCGGCATCAACACCAACGTGATCGAGGTGTACTGAGGCCCCAAGGGCTCTTGTTGGCGTCCTCAGTCGATGTGGACGATCTGGAAGGCCTCCGCCATCCGGCCCGGCGGCAGGCCTCCCGCCCTCGCGTGCTCGCCGAGCCAGGTGCGCAGCAGGCCGGCCAGGTCGTCGAAGTGGGCGGTCTGCGAGGTGTGCAGGCGCAGGGCCTCCACCTTGCGGTCGAAGACCGTGGTGACGTCCACGTACTGATTGGGCGTCGGGCCCGTCATCAGCCACAGTTCGTGGACGGTCCACGGCTCCAGGCCCTCCTCCTTGAGGAGGGAGGGGTGCGCGAAGGGGTTGCGGGCCTCGGGGTAGAGCGCGCGGAGGCCGGCGTCGCCGACCGCGCGGTGGTCGGGGTGGAGGTCGGCCGCGCGGGCCCAGTTGATCTCGGGGGAGGGGATGATCGCCCGCTGCGGGCGGACCTCGCGGATGATCCGGCACAGGTCGCGGCGGAGCTCCACGCTCGGCTCCACGAAGCTGTCGGGGTAGCCGAGGAAGCGGACGTCCGCGACACCGCTGAGTTTCGCGGAGTGGAGCTGCTCGGCGCGGCGCAGGTCCGCCATCGCCTGGCGCGGGAGCCGTGGGTCGTAACCGCCCGCGTCGCCGTCCGTGACGATGCAGTACGTGACGCGGGTGCCGCGCTCGATCCACCGCATGACCGTGCCGCTGACGCAGAACTCGATGTCGTCCGGGTGCGCGGCGACCACCAGCAGGGACTCGGGGGGTGTGCGGTTGAAGTCCTCCATGGGGCCAGCGTGTTGGCGGGGACGGGGGCGTCGCAAGGCCAGATCGTGGCGTGAACTGGACATGGCACTTACGCGCCATTCAAAAACTTGGTACGTTCAAATAAGTGTTCAGGTCAGTGGTGTGACAGGGATGCAAGGACGCAACGACGCAAGGACGCAACGACGCAAGGACGCGGAGGCGACCGTCATGTGCAGGATCTTCGGCAACCTCGCCCCCGGCGCGGGGGCGCCCCGTGCCGCCCGGCCCGACGCGGCCGAACTCGCCGCCGTCTCCGCACGCCAGCGGCACGGCGGCCCCGACGAGCACCAGGTGCTCAGCGGCGCCGGCTGGTCGCTCGGCTGCGACCGGCTCGCGGTCACCGAGCCCTGCGGCGGACAGCAGCCGTACCGCCTCGCGCACCTGCCCGGCATCCTCGCCGTCCTCAACGGCGAGATCTACAACCACACCGAGCTGCGGCTGCACCTCGCCGCCCGGGGCCACCGCTTCCCCGACCGCTGCGACGGCACGGTGCTGCCCGCGCTCTACGCCGAGTACGGCACCGCGTTCGCCGAGCACCTGGAGGGCATGTTCGCCGTCGCCGTCCTCGACCTCAGGCCCGGCCGGACCCAACTCGTCCTCGCCGTCGACGACATGGGCATGAAGCCGGTGCACTGGCACCACGACCCGGCGGACGGCTCCACCCGGTTCGCCTCCGAGATCCCGGCCCTGCTCGCCTTCGAGGGCGTGACGATCTCCCCGCGCGAGGACTCCCTCGACACGGTCCTCGCCACCCGCACCTCCTTCTCCTCCCGCACGGCCCTCGACGGCATCGAGGTCCTCGCCCCCGGCGCCACCGCCGTCGTCCGGCCCGGCTGCCGCCCGCTCGTACGGCGCCGGACCCCGCACCCGGGCTCCACGACGGCGGAGCCCCGCACCCAGGACGTGCTGCGGCACGAGGTCCGCAGGCTCGCCGAGTCCGAGCTGCCGGTCTGCGCGATCACGAGCGGCGGCCTCGACTCGGGGCTCGTCACGGCCCTCGCCGCCGAGTACGCCCGGGAGAGCGACGCGCCGCCGCTCCACACCTTCCACCTCGGCTACCGCGGCCGCTGGCCCGACTCGGAGGCCGTCCACGCCCGCTCCGTCGCCCGCCGGGCGCGTACGGTCCACCACGAAGTCGCCGTCGATCCGGACGAGTTCGGCTCCCTCCTGACCCGTACGGTCCGCCATCTCGGGCAGCCCAACGCCGACCCGATCGCCCTCTCCACGTACGCCCTCTTCCGCGCCGTACGGGAGGCCGGCTTCACGGTCGCGCTCACCGGGGACGGAGCGGACGAGCTGTTCGGCGGGTACGCGCGGATGCGGGCGGCGCTCGACGCCCCCGAGGGCGCGTGGGTCGCGGCCTACGTCGACTCCCTCTCCGCCGCGCCCCGGCTGCTGCGCGAACACCTCTACACGCCCGCGTACCGCGCCTACATCGCCGAACAGGGCTCCGCCGCCGACCGGATCGAGCAGGAGCTGCGGGCCTGCGGGCCCGACCGGGCCGCGGCACTGACCGCCTTCGAGACGCGCTGGCGGCTGCCCGCGTACCACCTGCGCCGTGTCGACCACCTGTCGATGGCCTGGGCGGTGGAGACCCGGCTGCCGTTCTGCCAGCCGGCGGTCGTCGCGCACGCGCGCGCACTGCCCCCGGCGGCGCTGCGCGGCAAGCGGGCGCTGTACGAGGCGGGGCGCGAGCTCCTGCCGCCTTCCGTGCTCGCCCGGCCCAAGCAGCCCTTCACGCTCCCCGTCGCGGCGATGCTGACCCCGGGCAGCCCGCTCCTGGAGACCGTCCGCGAACTCCTCTCGCCGGCCCGGCTCGTCCTCGGCGGGAAGCTCCGCGCCGACCGTGTGCGCGGACTCCTCACCCGCCAGCTGGAACGCCCCAACCAGCGGGACGCCCAGGCGCTGTGGGCCCTCGCCGTCCACGAGCTGTGGACGGACGTCGTGCAGGGCATGCGGATCCCGGTGGGCTGCGTGGCGTGAACGGTGCGCTCCGGGCAGGCGGTTCCGCCACGTACGGCGTCGAGGGCGGGGCCACGTGCGGCGTCGAGGGCGTTGCCACGTACGGCGTCGAGGGTGGCGTCACGTACGGCGTCGAGGGCGTTGTCACGTACGGCGTCGAGGGCGGGGGCACGTGCGGCGTCGAGCGCGTTGCCACGGCCGTCGCCGGGCGTGGCGTCACCGGCGGTGTCGAGGTCGCCGTCGTGCGCGCCGAGGACGCGCCGGGGCCGACGCTCGTCGTCGAGGTGGCGGGCTGCCGCCGGGCGCGCTGGCGGCGGCCCCGGAGCTGGCCGCGCTGCGGGCGGCCCTCGCCCGCACGCCCTACGCGCGGCTGAACAAGATCGCGCTGTACGGCCCGTCGGCCAACCCGGGCGCCGACCTCGACTACCGCTTCGTCCAGGCGCTGCCGGGCGGCGCCTTCGACTTCCGTACCGGGTGCGGCCACTCCCTGCTCGCCTGCGTGGTGGCCGCCGCCCGCCCCGGCCCCGTCACGGTCCGCGCCCTGACCACCGGCGACCTGGTCCGCTGCACACCCGAGGGCGCCCCGGGCCGGGGGACCGGCGCGCACACCCTCCGCTTTCTCCGCGCCCCCACCGCCCCCGGCACCCTCCCCACGGGCCGCCCGGTCGACGTCCTGCGCGGCCTGCCCGTGACCGTCGTCCGGTACGGGAACCCGTACGTCTTCGTGGCCGGCCGGCACCTAGGCGTCCCGACCGAGCGGGCGCTCCTGCGGGCCGGGGACGACGTCCGGCGCGCCCTGCTCGCGCTGCGCGCCGACGCCGCCCGGCTCCTCGGGCTCGACGAGCGCTCCGCCCTGCCGAAGGCCGCCGCGTTCACCGCGCACCCGGCCGGGATCGCGGTCCGCGCGCTCACCGTCGGCGGCTGGCACCCGCGCCTCGCGCTCACCGGCGCCGCCGCCCTCGCGGCCGCCGGTGCGCTGCCCGGGACCGTCGTGCCCGGCCTCGCCGGACGGCCCGTGCGAACTCCCGGCGGGCGGACCGTCAGCGTCCGTGCGGGCGCCGACCACATCGCCGTACGGCACAAGCGCGCCACCGTGCTCGACCGGTTCGCACTGCCGTGGCGTATCCACGCAACGGCGTGAACGCGCACCCCTCTCACCGGGCCTCCGCCGACTTTCCTCTGCCACGCTGAATGACGACCGGAAAACGGTATTCATGGGGAGAGCGGACCAGAATGAAATTCGAGAATCTGCGTGTCGTCGTGACCGGAGCGTCCCGCTATTTCGGCCGCGCCCTCGCCGTCGGATTCGCCCATCTCGGCGCCGAGGTCTATGTGTCGGCCCGAACCGTCGAAGCCGCCGAGCGCACCCGTACGGACGTCATGGGCTCCGCCCGCGACCGCATCCACGCCTTCGGCTGCGACCTGAGCCGGCCCGCCGACATCCGCGCCTTCGCCGCCCAGGTCGGCGAGCGCACCGACCGTGTCGACCTGCTCGTCAACAACGGCGCCCGCTGGCTCGACGCCATGGACCTGGAGGCGGCCGGAGACGAGGAGATCGTCGAGACGATCGAGTCGACGGCGGGCGGCACGGTCCTGATGGTCAAGCACTTCCTGCTGCTGCTGCGCGGCTCGCACCGGCCCGACATCGTCAACATGGTGGCCGTCCGCGACGCCGAGGGACCCTCCGCCGCCACCGGCGGCGCCCACGAGGCGTTCTGGGCGGCGAAGAGCGCCCAGGCGGGATTCGCCGACATCCTCGCGCGCCGCCTGCGGCCCTCCGGAGTCCGGGTCTTCTCCCTCTATCCGCCCGACTTCTCCACCTCGGACCCGAGGTTCGCGGAATGGGAGGGCGTGAATTCCGCGGACGGCACTGGCCCCGACGAGAAGCTCACCACCCAGGCCCTTTTCGAATGCGTCGTCTACGCCGTCGAACAGCCCCGCGACTGTTTCATCCGCTCCTTCCATTTCGAGCCCCGCTGAGTGCACCCGAGTTCACCGCACCACCGCGTCAAGGAGGTCCCATGAGCACCCCCGTCTGGATCACCGCGACCCCGCCGGCCACCCACGGCGAACTGCACATCGGTCATCTCGCGGGCCCGTACGTCGCCGCCGACGTCCTCACCCGGTTCCTGCGCGCCGAGGGCGAGGCCGTACGGTTCACCACCGGCACCGCCGACCACGCCAGCTCCGTCGAGGTCCGGGCGCTGCGGCTGCACCGCAAGCCCGAGGAGGTCGCCGAGGGCTACCGCGCCGCGATCACCGCCGACTGGCTGCGCTCCGGCGTGGAGTTCGACCACATCGTGCGCCCGCGCCGCGACCGCGGCTACGGCCGCTGGGTGCGGGACCTCTTCAGCCGGCTGTACGCGCAGGGCGTGATCGCGCCCCGGACGCGCCTGCTGCCCTACTGCGAGCCGTGCGAGCGCTGGCTGTACGGCGCCCACGTCACCGGCGTCTGCCCGCACTGCGGCGCGGTCAGCGGCGGCGGGATGTGCCACGAGTGCGCGCGCCCCAACGACGGCGGCGACCTGATCGAGGCCCGCTGCTCGCTCTGCGCGACCCCCGCGCTCCCGCGCCGCTGCCGCAGGCTCTACGTCCCCCTCGAACCCTTCCGCGAGGCGCTCGCCGACTACTGGGCCACCGCCGGCCTCCCGCCCCGGCTCGCCGCGCTGTGCGAGTCGCTCGTGGAGGACGGGCTGCCGGACATCGCCGTCGGCCACCCGGCCGAGTGGGGGCTCCAGGTGCCCGTCGAGGGCTTCCCCGAGCACCGGATCGACGGCTGCTTCGAGGCCGCCGCCATGCACCTGTTCGGCTACGACCCCAAGGGGCCGCTGCCGCGCCGGGCCATCCACTTCTGCGGTTTCGGGCACGCCTTCTGCCACGCCGTGCTGCTGCCGGTGCTGCTGCTCGCCCAGGACATCAAGCTGCCCCAGGACTTCTGCGTCAACGAGTCGTACGTCGTCGAGGAGGGCGTCCAGGAAGGCAACGTCTGGGCGCTCGACCTGCTCACCGAGTACGGCGCCGACACCCTGCGCCGGCACGTCCTGCAGGCCCGCCCGCTGGGCCGCCGTACGGTCTTCCGGCGGGACCGGCTCGCCGCCGCCCGCCACGAGCTGGACGAGAGCTGGAACAGCTGGCTCGCCCGGCTCTTCACCGCCGTGCGCGAGGAGTGCGCCGGCCTCACCCCGCAGGCGCTGCCCGGCGGCACCGGCTGGGAGGTCCTTGAACGGCGGCTGCGCCGGGCCGTGGAGGACCTGCGCGAGGCGTACGGCCCCGACGCCTTCGACCCGCGCCGCGCGGTCGCCGTCCTCGACGAGATGGTCCGCTCGGTGGCCGACTTCGGCCACGTCAACGCCCACGAACGCTGCCGGCCCACCACGGCCTGCCCGCACCTGCCCGCCCTCGCCGCCCAGTTGGCGGTCGCCTCGGCGCTCTCGGCCTGGGCGCGCCCGGTGATGCCCGAGGGCGCGGACCGGCTGGCCGCCGCGCTCAAGACCGAGCCCGGGGGCCCGATCGACGCGACGGCGCTCACCCCGCCCGTCCCCGGCACCCGCCTCGCCCCGCCGTCGGGACCGGTCTTCGGCTTCTGACCGCTGATCTCCCTTCCGTAAGCGCCCCCACCCCAGCGCGCCGTCCCACCCATCCCTGCCGCGTGGACCGAGCGCGCGCGACGCGCGGGGGCACGTGGCCCGCCCTCACAGGAGCCCCACGTGTCCCTGCGCGTCGCCATGCTCAGCGTCCACACCTCCCCGCTGCACCAGCCGGGCACCGGGGACGCCGGTGGCATGAACGTCTACATGGTCGAACTCTCCCGGGCCCTCGCCGAACAGGGCGCCCGGGTCGACCTGTTCACCCGCTGCCGGGGCGAGGGCCGGCCCCCGCTGGTCGAGCTCGCCCCGGGGGTCCGGGTCCGGCATCTGCACGCCGGGCCGCGCACGGCGCTCCCGAAGGAGGCCATGCCCGCCCTCGTCGTGCCGTTCTCGCTCGCCCTGCTGAAGGAGAGCGCCCGCTACGACCTGGTCCACTCCCACTACTGGCTCTCCGGGCAGGCGGGCCGGATCGCCTCGGCCGGCTGGCGGATCCCCCTGGTGCACACCGCGCACACCCTGGCCCGGGTGAAGAACGCGGCGCTCGCGGCGGGCGACACCCCCGAACCGGAGCTCCGGATCCGCGGTGAGCACCAGGTGGTGGAGTCCGCGGACCGGCTGATCGCCAACACGGCCGACGAGGCGGCGGCCCTCGCCTCGCTGTACGGGGCGGCGGGCCCGCGCACGGAGGTCGTGCGGCCCGGCGTCGACCTGCGCACCTTCGGCCCCCGCCCGGGCGGCAGGGCCGCCGCCCGGGCCCGGCTCGGCCTGCCCGCCGACGCCTTCGTCCCGCTCTACGCCGGCCGCATCCAGCCCCTGAAGGGCCCGGACGTGCTCGTGCGGGCCGTGGCGGAGCTGCTGCTGCTCGCCCCCGAGCTGCGCCGGAGGCTCCTGGTGCCGGTGGTCGGGGGCCACTCGGGGGCGTCCCGGGAGGGTTCGGCCTGGCGGCTCGCGCGGGAGCTCGGGGTCGCCGATGTCCTGCGGCCCAGCCCTCCCGTGCCGCAGGAGCGGCTCGCGGACTGGTACCGGGCGGCCGACGTGCTCGTGGTGCCCTCGCGCAGCGAGTCCTTCGGTCTGGTGGCCCTGGAGGCGCAGGCGTGCGGGACGCCGGTGCTCGCTGCGGCCGTGGGCGGGCTGCCGACGGCGGTGTGGGACGGGGTGACGGGCCTGCTCGTGCGAGGTCACGACCCGGTGGAGTACGCCCGCCGGCTGCGGTGGCTGGCGGCGCATCCCCGGGCGGGGGCCACGATGGGAGCGGCGGCGGTCGCGCACGCGCGGGGGATGAGCTGGCGGGCCGCCGCGGCGCGGACGGTCGAGGTGTACGAGGCGGCGGTGGGGCAGGGGCGGCGGCACGCCCCTGCCCCGGCGGCCCCTCTCTCCTGGAGGAACGAGAAGGCCGTCGCACGAGTCTAGCATTTCTTTTGGTTGGACCAAAGGTGCGAGAAGCTCCGGATCGCTCAATTCCGATATGACGCGGGCGTATTGCCGTGCAGCCGCACGGAATGACGCATCCACGCCATGGCAGATCCACGCATGGAGAAACTCTGGATCCCTTTCCCGGCGCGGGCCACCATGGAGATGTCTTCAGGGAGCGCCCGGCGGCACGGGCCCCCGAAGTCGGAATTCACCTTCCAACTCCTGGAGGAATCATGTCCGCTGCGCGTATCGCAGATATTCGGAAGACCGTCCGCCAGTTCGCCGTCGCGATCGTGGCCTGTACGGCCGTCGCCGGTGGTGCGGCGCTGGTCGCGGCCCCCGACGACACCGCGCCCGTGGGCCCGCGCATGGTGGCCGACGGGCAGGACAACGGCTGGCCCGTCCCGCCGCCGTCCCCGGCGCCGATCGTCGACTGACCTTCTGCCGAGGGAATTGCTTTACCGGGGAGTCGAATCGGGCCCCGCGACCGCCACGGGCGCTCGCGGGGCCCGACCCGTGTCCGCCCATGGCCGGACCGGGAATTCCCGTAGGCCCCTTCGTGCGGCCGCTCGGTCAGGCCCCTTCGTGCGGCCGCTCAGTCCAGCCAGCCGAGCCGCACCGCGCGCGCCCCCGCCTCGAATCGGCTCGACGCCCCGAGTTCCTGCATGAGTTCGGAGATCATCCGGCTCACCGTCCGCAGCGAAACGCCGAGAGTGCGGGCGATCTTCTCGTCCTTCATTCCCGAGGCGAGCATGTGCAGCGCCGCCCGCTGCTGTTCCGAGAGCCCGTCCCCGCCCCGCTCGGGCGCCACGTCGTCGCCGTACGGCGTGGCCGTGTGCCAGCAGTGCTCGTACAGGCTCAGGTACGGCCGTACGAGCGCACTGCCCCGGGCCAGGATCGCGCCCTCGCCCGGGTCCTCCGGGCGGATGGGCACCAGGGCGAACTGCCGGTCGGCGATGATCAGGTTCAGCGGCACGGACGGGGCGAGCCGGATCTCCACCCCCAGCTCGGCGCGCCGGCCGAGGAACTCCGCCATCTCCGGCAGGGCCGCCTCCTGCCGCCCGTAGATCGCGCGGACCCGCACCCCGTTGCCGATCTGCCGGCGGTCGCGGTCGAGCATCCGCTCAGGGTTCTGGCGCCCGGGCGTCCCGGGGTGCAGCGAGGCCGAACTCTCCTGCATGACATCGGTGATGTCCTCGATCGCCTGCTGGATGCGGCGGTAGTCGGTGAGCGCCTCGACCTCCGCCTCCGCCCGGGTCAGCGCGTCGGCCCGCAGAAAGGTGCCGGCCAGGGTCTCCAGCGTGCTGTACGCCCGGTCCGCCTCGGTCAGGTGCTCGCGCAGCCGCTCCCGCTCCCGTTCCAGGAGCCGCAGCAGCGCGATCTCGGGGTCCACCGCGGCGACGACGTCCGTGTCGGAGCGCCAGCTGCCGTCCTGGACTGCGGTGACGGTGGCGTGCGCGGCGCCGGTCGGGACGATCAGGCCCAGGGAGACGAGGGTGTCACGACATCGCTCGTACTCCTCGGGCGCGAGCCGTAAGTGCGCGAACACCTCGCCGAAGCCGGACACCCCGCGTCTACGCAGTTCCTGATAGAGCCTCAGGACGGGATCACGTGCGGGATCACGTAAGGGATCGCGTGTGGGATCACGCGCGGGGTCGCCGTCTCCGTCGTCCACCGTGCCCGTGCCGATGCCCGCGTCCGTGACCATGGCGAAGTGACCCCCTCTTCGTCCTGTTCGTCCGTGTCGCCGCCCCGCCTCACCCTGTCACAGGGCCCGGCGGCGATCCGAGATGCCGATCGTGGATGTGCCGTGCGTCATCTCCGGGTGCTACGGATCGCCCTCGCCGTCGAGCAGACCGAGCCTGGCCGCCTTCACCCCGGCCTCGAACCGGCTCGCGGCGCCCAGTTCGTGCATGACCTCGGAGAGCAGCCGGCTGACCGTCCGCAGCGACACCCCCAGGTTCTTCGCGATCTGCTCGTCCTTGATGCCCGCGGCCAGCATCCGCAGGGCCGCCCGCTGCTGCTCGGAGAGCCCGTCGCCGCCGCGCTCGGGCTTCTCCTCCTCGCCGTACCGGCCGGCGGCCTGCCAGCAGTACGCGTACAGGGCGAGGTACGAGCGGACCAGGCCAGGACCGCGCGCCAGGAGGCTGGCGGAGGCCGGGTCGTGCGGATCGGTGGGCAGCAGCGCGAAGTTCTCGTCGGCGAGCACCATGTTCATCGGCACGACGGGGGAGAGCCGGATCTCGACACCGAGCGCCGCCCGCTCCTGCAGGTGCTGCGCCATGTCCGGCACCGCGCTGATCCGGCGGCTGTACATCGCGTGGACGCGCACCCCGCGCTCACGCAGGGCCCGGTCCCTGGTCAGCTCGGCGGCCATGTCCGCGCGCCGTACCGATCCGGTGTGCATCGAGTGCACCGAGGCGCGGACGGTGTCGCCGAGCGCGGCCAGTTCCCGGCGGACGCGTGCGGGGTCGGTGACGATCTCGACGTCGGCGGCGGAGCGGGGCGCGGCGCCGGCCCGCAGGAACGGTCCTGCCAGCGTCGCGAGGGTGGCCTGGGCGCGACTGGTCTCGGCGAGCCGGTGTTCGAGCCGGTCGCGCTCGCGCTGGAGGAGCCGGACGAGGGCGACGTCCGGTTCGACGACGCACTGCGGGGCGTGCGGGCGGCCGTCGTCCGCGGGGGGCGCGGGCGGCATGAGCGGCGCGGGGTGCGCGGGCGGCGCGGCGTCGGTGCGCGGCTCGGGCGGGGAGGGGTTCGCGGGCGGCGCGGGTGGCGCGGGTTCGATCAGGCCGAGCGCGGTGAGTTCGGCGTGGCAGCGCTGCCGGTCGGCGGCGGAGAGCCCGAGGCCGTCCGCCACGTCGTCGAAGTCGGCGGTGGGCCGGGCACGGAGTCCCAGGTAGACCGCGAGAGCCTGTTCGCTTCCCGTACGCGTCCCGGTGGCGTTTTTGGACACTGAGCAGCAGACTCCCCTCGGACCCGTAACGGTCCCGTTGAATCGCCCCGCTCGACCCTGCCACACATTCGAACGCCACGCACGGGGTTCAACCGGCCGCGCAGTCGGGGCACAGCCCCTTGAAGACGATCTCGGCGTCGCTGGTCCGCCAGCCCGGCAGGGCGCCGCGCGGGGGCTTGGGGGCCGGTGCCTCGACGTTCTCGACGCGACCGCACCGGACGCAGAGGGCGTGCTGGTGCGGTGTCCCCGACACCTCGAAGACGGCCGGAAGACCGGGCCGGTCGAACTTGGTGACCAGGCCGGTCTCCTGGAAGTGCCGCAGCATCTCGTAGACGGCCTGGCTGGTGAGCGTGCCGAGGCGCTCACGGGCGGCGGCGGCGATCGCCTCCACGTCGAGATGGCCGGCGGAGGCGAGCACCGTGAGCACCTCGAGGCGGGGGCCCGTGACCCGGAGCCCGACGTCGCGCAGGCGCTGGATCACCGCCTCGCGGTCCGAGAGTTCTTCCACGACTGCCATCTTCTCCGCCCGGCACGGTCGATCAGATTCGATCTGGTCGGCTCAAACTTTTGCGGGCATCGTACCTCTTGGCCCCCCGGCACGGCAGATGAGGAGCACGCTCTCTGTCCGCTCGTCGATGCGGAGCCGCCGCCTGCCCTCGATGCGCAGGCCCGCCGAGCGCAGTTCGGCCGCGAGCCGCTCGGGGTCGACGATCCATTTGTCGGTGGTGAGGACGGCCCGCTCGGCTGCGAGCTTGCCGGTCCTGGCCGCGTAGTAGGTGATCCGCTCGCTCATGGTGGGCAGGTCGAAGACCTGCCGGGCGACCACCCACTCGTCGATCCCGTCGAAGCGGGGGACCTGGAACGCCCAGGTCCGCCGTGGCTCGGCGACGAGGCCGTGGCGCAGGTGGGAGGTGTAGTCGAGGGCGAGGGCCCCGCCGGTGTCCAGATGGGTGGCGATCTCGCGGAGCAGGGCGGGCCGGGAACGCGGCGGTACGGCGGAGACCATGGAGCCGGCCAGGAGCGCGAGGCGGTAACTGCGTTGCAGGCGCAGGTCGGTGAGGTCGGCGCGGGTGGTGAGGACGAGCCGGGCGACCTGGGGGCCGATGCGCCGTGCCCAGGCGTCGAGCCGGGCGAGGGCGGCGGGGTCGCGGTCGACGGCCTCGACGGCGAAGCCGTGCCGGGCGAACGGGACGGCCAGCCGCCCGGCGCCCGAGCCGAGATCGAGGACGGGGCCCCGGGCTTCGCCGGCGCGGCCGCTGCTTTCGCGGCCGCCGCCTTCGCCCGCGCGGGCGAGGTCGAGGTAGCGGACGATGTCGGCGCTGTGCGGACCGAGGAGGGCGTCGAACAGCCAGCCCGCTTCCTCACCCCACGGGGCCACGGACTCGAGGCCGGGCAGCGCGTCGGTGTGGGGGTCGTATCGGGACGGCAGGACCGGCGCGAGCGCGGCGCCGCTCGGTGTCTGCATCGCTCCTCCAGGTGCTCGCTCGGTCCGTGCCGTCCGCGAGACGGGCCCCCGTGCCGCCGGGCGACCGTGTCGCGCGTCCATGGTGCCGGGGGAGGGAGCGCCGCTTCCAGGTCCGGCGACGGCGTGAACACGCGATGGCGTTCATCTGCCAGGCCGTGGAGGGGAGGAGCAAGGGGCGTTACGGGAGTCGCAGCGGGCGGCCGAGGCGGGTCGGGTTCAGCGGGGCGAAGCCCTGGCTCGCGTAGAAGGGGAGCGAGGGGTCCCGGTCCGTGTCCGAGGGGAGCGACACGCGCTGGGCGACGGCCCCGAATCCGCGCATCCGCTCCGTCGTCGCCCCCAGGAGCGCCGAGCCGACGCCGCGTCGGCGCGAGGACTCCGCCACGGCCAGCGCGTACAGCTCGCCCTCGCCCGGCACGGGGACCCCGCCGGCCGCCGCGCCGACGATCGTGCCGTCCTCGCCGGTGGCCACCAGCCAGCCCAGCCAGCCGGGAGCGCCACCCGGAATTTCAATTTCCGCGCGGATGCGCGGAAGTGCGCATTGATGGGACACCAGTCGGTGCACCGGGATTTCGCCGAGGATTTCGTGGTAACTGCCCCGAATGGCGTCCGCCAGCAGCCGGGATATCGTCGCCGCGTCGGCGGCAGCCGCCGCTCGCACGTCAGCCAGCTGCATTGGTCCGTACCCTTCGACGTGCCGAGCCCCTGTGCCAACATACCCACACTAGCCGGGAATTCAGGGCCGCGTGACCGATGTGAAATCTACGAATTCGCTTAGTAATGGGCCGCTGAAACCAGTCGCTTATCCCGGTACGGAACAACACGCCACGATGAGCGGAGCCATCGCCCCCGCGGCCGTCGAGATCGCGAGCAGACCGCGCAGCACGGGATGCCCCGCGCTGTGCGGAGTGAGAATGCGCCGCATCCGCAGCGCGGCCGAGGGGCCGCCCGCCGCGAACGCCTCGCGCGGCGCCTGTCCCGCGGCGAGCGCGTAGAGCGCCGTCGCCAGGGCGTCGCGCGAGCAGCGGCGCAACGCCCGGTCGTCGGCGGCCATTTCGAGCAGCAGCGGTACGGCCGTCGCGCCGTGGCGGGCGAGGGGGAGGCGGCGGAAGGCGAGGCCGAAGGCCTCCGCCGCCGCGACGAGGAGGTGGTGCCGTCCCGCGATGTGCGCGCGCTCGTGCGCGAGGGCCGCCGCCAACTGGGGTGCGGTGAGGGCGTCCAGGGCTCCGGAGGAGACGACGACGCGACGGGAGCGGCCGGGGAGGCAGTAGACGGCGGGGCGGGCGTGGTCGAGCACGGTCGCCCGCAGGTCCGGGTCGTACCGGCCGACCAGGCGCAGGACGCCCGCGTGCCGCAGCCGGGAGCGCCGGGCGCGCAGCAGCTCCCGGACGAAACCGGCGGCGGGCAGCGCGAGGACGGCGAGGGCCAGGGCGCCTGCCGTGTACTGGCGGGCCGTCAGGTCCAGGAGCGTCGCGGGGGAGGGGAGGTCGAGGGTGATGACCCGGTCGGTCAGCCGGTGGCTGCTGTCCCCGTCGAGGACGAGCTGCGCGGGCAGCAGCGCGGCCGATCCGGCGAAGACGGCGCCGACGGCCGCCCAGACGGCGAGCCCGAGCCGGGGCACCTGCTGTGCCCAGCGGGCCCGCACGAGGAGCCAGGGGACCAGCACCCCGGAGACGAGCGCGAGCCCGAGCGGCAGCAACACGTGATGACTCACGCGCCACCGCCGGGGCCGCCGCGCCGGGTCCCGCCGCCGGCGCCGGGGCCGCCATCGCCGGGCCGGTCGCCGGGCCCGATGGCCCCAAGGCGGCCATCGCCGGGCCGATCGCCGGGGCCGATGGCGCCAAGGGCGCCGACGCCGGGTCGCCCGTCGCCGTGGCCGCCGCCGCGTCCGCCGTCCGCGTGCGGGCCGTCGGCGCGTGGGGGGTTCGGGGCCGGGCGGTCGTCGTCCGCCGCGCCCGCCCGGTCGTCGCCGCGCGCCGTGCGCAGCGCCGCGTCCAGGGCGCGCATGTCCTCGGGGGAGATGGTCTCCACGAAGCGCAGGAGCGCGGCCGGGCGGTCGGCGCTGTCGCCGAGGGCGTCCTGCATGAGGGCCGCGGTGTACTCCTCGCGGCCGCGGACCGGTTCGTACAGCCAGGCCCGGCCGGCCTTCTCGCGGCGCAGCCAGCCCTTGCGGTGGAGGATGTCCGCCACCGTCATCACCGTCGTGTACGCGACCCTGCGCCCCAGGTTGATGTCGTCGACGATCTCGCGGACCGTGGCGGGCCGCTGCCAGGCCCACAGCCGGTCCATGATCTCGGCCTCCAGCTCTCCCAGTCGGCGCACGCGCATCCCCTCCCCTCGCGTCCCCTCGCGGGCGGCCCATCGTACGGGCCGTCAGCCCGGTTCACGTATACCCCCCAGGGGTAGGATGACCGGATGTCGACCCTCACAGCGAACCGCCCCTGCGCGAAGGTCTGCGGCCCCGGACTGCCCGGTTCGGTGGAGCTGACGCTCCTCCGGCAGGTGCTCGGGCTCTGTCTCCGCCTGAGCGTCCGTCTTTCCGCCGACTGCCCTTCACGCAAGGGCGGTTGAGTCCCGCCGAGCCCCTCGGGGCTACGTCCTGATCAGCCGGGCGATCGCCTTCGAGGCCTCGCCCACCTTCTCCTTCGCCTGGTCCCCGCCCTGGGCGATCGCCTCGGTCACACAGCAGCTGAGGTGCTCGTCCAGGAGGGCCACGGCGCAGGACTGCAGGGCCGCGTTGATCGCGGAGACCTGGGTCAGGACGTCGATGCAGTACACGTCCTCGTCGACCATCCGCTGCACCCCCCTGACCTGTCCCTCGATGCGCCTCAGGCGTCTGATGATGTCTTCCTTGTGCTGTCCGTACCCGGCCACGGCAGACTCCTCATGCCTTGTCGGCGGCCTGGAAGCCGCGCAGGCGCAGGCTGTTGCCGACGACGAAGACCGAGGAGAAGGCCATCGCGGCACCCGCGATCATCGGGTTGAGCAGACCGGCCGCGGCGAGCGGCAGGGCGGCCACGTTGTAGGCGAAGGCCCAGAAGAGGTTCGACCGGATCGTGCCGAGCGTGCGCCGGGAGAGCCGGATCGCGTCGGCCGCGGCCCGCAGGTCCCCCCGTACGAGCGTCAGGTCGCCCGCCTCGATCGCGGCGTCCGTGCCGGTGCCCATCGCCAGGCCCAGGTCGGCCTGGGCGAGCGCGGCGGCGTCGTTGACGCCGTCGCCGACCATGGCGACCGAACGCCCCTCCGCCTGCAGCCGCTTGACGACGTCGACCTTGTCCTGCGGCATGACCTCCGCGATGACCTCGTCGATGCCGACCTCGGCGGCGACGGAGCGGGCGACCGCCTCGTTGTCGCCGGTGAGCAGGATCGGGGTGAGGCCGAGGCCGCGCAGCCGGCGGATCGCCTCGGGGCTGGTCTCCTTGACGGCGTCGGCGACCTCAAGGACCGCGCGGGCCTCGCCGTCCCAGGCCACCGCGATCGCGGTCCTGCCCGCCGTCTCGGCCGCCTCCTTGGCGGACTTCAGCGAGGCGGGCAGCTCCATCGCCCACTCGGTGAGCAGCTTCTCCCGGCCGACGAGGACCGCGTGGCCCTCGACGATGCCCTGGACGCCGAGACCGGGGAGGTTGGCGAAGTCCTCGGGGGTGGGCAGCGTGCCGACCCTGGCGGCGGCGCCGGTGGCGACGGCCTGCGCGATGGGGTGCTCGGAGGCGTGTTCCAGGGCGCCCGCGAGGCGCAGCACGTCCGTCTCGTCCGTACCGGCGGCGGTGTGGACCTTGATGAGGGTCATCCGGCCGGTGGTGACCGTACCGGTCTTGTCGAGGACGATCGTGTCGACCTTGCGGGTGGTCTCCAGGACCTCGGGACCCTTGATCAGGATGCCGAGCTGCGCGCCGCGTCCGGTGCCGACCATGAGCGCGGTCGGCGTGGCCAGGCCCAGGGCGCAGGGGCAGGCGATGATCAGTACGGCGACGGCGGCGGTGAAGGCGGCCGTGAGCCCGGCGCCGGTGCCGAGCCAGAAGCCGAGCGTGCCGAGCGCGAGCGCGATGACGACGGGGACGAAGACGGCGGAGATCCGGTCGGCAAGCCGCTGGGCCGCCGCCTTGCCGTTCTGGGCGTCCTCCACGAGCTTGGCCATCCGGGCCAGTTGAGTGTCGGCGCCGACGCGGGTGGCCTCGACGACGAGCCGGCCGCCGGCGTTCAGGGTGGCGCCGGTGACGGCGTCGCCGACGCCGACCTCGACCGGTACGGACTCGCCGGTGAGCATGGAGGCGTCGACGGCGGAGGAGCCCTCGACGACGGTGCCGTCGGTGGCGATCTTCTCGCCCGGGCGGACCAGGAAGCGGTCGCCGACCTGGAGTTCGGCGGTGGGAACGGTCACCTCGCGGCCGTCGCGGAGGACCGTGACCTCCTTGGCACCGAGCTGCATGAGCGCCTTGAGCGCGGCGCCCGCCTTGCGCTTGGAGCGGGCCTCGAAGTAGCGGCCGGCCAGGATGAAGGCGGTGACGCCCGCCGCGGCCTCCAGGTAGATGTTCCCGGCGCCGTCGGTGCGGGCGATCGTGAACTCGAAGGGGTGGGTCATGCCCGGGGTCCCGGCGGTGCCGAAGAACAGCGCCCACAGGGACCAGAGGAACGCCGCCAGCGTGCCGACCGAGATCAGCGTGTCCATGGTGGCCGCGCCGTGCTTGGCGTTGGTCCAGGCGGCCTTGTGGAAGGGCCAGGCGGCGTAGACGACGACCGGCGCGGCGAGGGTGAGGCTGAGCCACTGCCAGTACTCGATCTGGAGCGCCGGGACCATCGCCATCGCGATCACGGGGACGGCGAGCGCGACGGCGGTGATCAGCCGCTGCTTGAGGGGGCGCAGCTCCTCGTCGGCCTTCTCCTCGTCGGTGGGGCCGTCGGCGCCGGACTCCGCCCGCGGGGGAGTGGGCTCCTCGGCGGTGTAGCCGGTGGCCTCGACGGTGGCGATGAGGTCGGCGACGGAGATGTCGGTGTCGAAGGTGACCTTCGCCTTCTCGGTGGCGTAGTTGACGGTGGCCTCGACCCCGTCCATGCGGTTGAGCTTCTTCTCGATCCGGGCGGCGCACGAGGCGCAGGTCATGCCGCCGATGGCGAGCTCGACCTGGGCGGCGCCTGGGGTGGTGGTGGTCATTTCCTGCTCCTCGGTACAGCGGGTGCGGGGGCCGGGGCCCATGGGTGGACGGGCCCCGGCGGCCGGAAGGGGGCGTGGGCCGCTGCCGTCAGGCGCGGCCGGTCAGCTCGTAGCCGGCGTCGTCGACGGCGGCGGTGATCGCCGCGTCGTCGGGGGCGCCGCCGGTGGTGACGGTCACCAGGCCGCCGGCCACGTCGACGTCCACGGAGATGACGCCGTCGAGCGCGGAGACGGAGGTGGTGATCGCGGTCTTGCAGTGTCCGCAGGTCATGCCGGACACGGTGTAGACGGTGGCGGTGCTCTCGGCGACGGCCGTGGCGGTGGCCGTGCCGGCCTCGGCGGCGGTGGAGCAGCTGCCGTCAGGAGTACAGCAGGAAGACATGGGTTCCTCCTCGATGGTGGCGATACCCTGTGGGGGTATCCGGAACTGAGTCCAATGTATACCCCCCAGTGGTATCCGGCGCAAGGGCGGATCCGACTTGACTTGATACCCCCCAGGGGTATGGTGAAGTGCATCGGACGTCAATCCGCGCCATCAACGCGTACGGGAGAGCAGCCATGAACACCGGAGTGAGGATCACCGCCTTCGCCGCCGCGGTCGCCGCGACGTTCGGGACGGCGTACGGCGTCGGCAAGGGCATCGGCCCGGTGGGCGAACCGCCCGCGAAGGCCGCGCACGGGGAGCATGCGAGCGCTCCCGCGGAGCCGGGGACGGCGCCGGCGGGGGCCGCGTCCGCGGCCGGGGGCCTGCAGGTCTCCGACGGCGGCTACACGCTGGACCTGGAGACACCGACCCCGGCGCAGGGGCGGAGCGTCCTGAAGTTCTCGGTCAAGGACGCGGGCGGCAAGAACGTCACCGCGTACACCACCGAGCACGGCAAGGAGCTGCACTTCATCGTGGCCTCGCGCGACCTGACCGTCTTCCGGCACCTGCACCCCGTGCGCGCGGCCGACGGCACCTGGTCGACCCCGGTCGACCTGCCCGCCGCCGGTGGCTACAAGGCCTTCGCCGACTTCAAGCCCGCGGCGAAGGGGGCGAAGGGGATCACGCTCGGCGCCGACCTCGCCGTCCCCGGCGCGTACGCCCCCCGGCCGCTGCCGGCCGCCACGCCCACCGCGACCGTCGACGGCTACGAGGTCGCGCTGGGCGGCACCCTCGTCCCGGGCCGGGCGGGTGAGCTGAAGCTCACGGTCAGCAAGGACGGGAAGCCCGTCACGGACCTGGAGCCGTACCTCGGGGCGTACGGCCACCTCGTCGCCCTGCGCGACGGAGACCTGGCCTACCTCCACGTCCACCCCAACGAGGGCGGTCCAGGACCGGTGGTCTCCTTCACGGCGACGGCGCCGAGCGCGGGCTCGTACCGCCTCTTCCTCGACTTCCAGCACGGCGGGAAGGTCCGCACCGCGGCCTTCACGGTGCAGGCGGGACCGGGCGGGGCTCCGGTGTCCGCTCCGGCATCGGCTCCGACATCCGCTTCGTCGGATGAGGCGCCGCACGATGCGGGAGGCCACGAGCACGGCTAGGGTGGTCATTGGACTAGACCTGTAGACCTGTAGCCGTCATTCATGGAGGAATGGGCTCGATGAGCAAGCGTGCAGTCCTTGAGGTGATCGCCCTCGACGAGGAGGACGCGGTCGCCGCCCAGGCCGGTGGGGCGGACCGCCTCGAGCTGGTCACCGACATGGCGGCCGACGGGCTGACCCCGTCACGGACCGGCTTCGCCGCGATCCGCGCCGCCGTGGACATCCCGCTGCGCGTGATGCTCAGACTGACGGACGGCTTCGCCGCGGGCGACATCGACCGGCTGGTGGCCCGCGCCGCCGACCTACGGGACGCGGGCGCGGACCAGTTCGTGCTGGGCTTCCTGACGCCCGACGGCGACGCGGACCTGGTGGCCGTCGAGCGGCTGGTCACCGTCCTGGACGGCTGCCGGTGGACCTTCCACCGCGCGATCGACCGCACGCCCGACCGCGACGCCCTGCGCAAGCAGCTCGCGGACCTGCCGGGCCTCGACACCTACCTCACGGCGGGCTCGCCCACCGGCGTCGACGACGGACTCCCCGTCCTCCTCGCGGAGGCGGCCCGCGCGGGCGAGCCCGGCTACGAGCCCCAGATCCTGGTCGGCGGCGGCCTCCGCCTCGACCACCTCCCCCGCCTGCGCGCCGCCGGCCTCGACGCCTTCCACATCGGCGGCGCGGCCCGCCCCCACGGCTGGACGGCCCCGGTCTCCCCGGACGCGGTCCGGGTCTGGCGCGAGGCGCTGGACGCGTAGGTCGGACGACGCGATCCGCGAGGCACGTGCGCACGCGCGCTTGAGTAGCCGTACTCAAGCGCGCCGAAGGGCACCGTTTCGATACTGACTCCCATGCGAACGGGAGAAGTCATGGGACTGGGACAGCGTCGGTCGAGGCTCGAAGTGTGGGTTCCGGCAGGGTACGTGGCCATTGTGGTCGGACTGCTGGTCTGGGCGGACGTGCTCGTCCGCACCGGGGACGGGTCCTTCGCCGGCGTCTGGGCGATCCTCGCCACCGCGCCGCTCAGCATGCTGGCCCTGTCTCTGTTCACCCCCTCTCCCGAGTCGCTCGCGGCGCTGGAGGCCGCGCCGCCCGCCCACACGGGCCCCACACCGCCCACGCCCCTCCCGGCTCCGGCGCCCGAGACCGGAACCGAGACAGGGCCGCCCGTCGGGCCGCCGCCGACCGCCGCGGAGCTGCAGGACGTGTCCGACGTGCCCGGCGCCGACCTCGTGGGCGACTGGCTGGGCTTCGGCTTCTACGGCCTGATCCTGGCCTGCGCGCTGGCCAACGCCACCGCCCTCTGGGCCCTGACCCGCGCCGTGACCGGCGCCTTCACCGCCCGCCGCGCCCGCCCGCTCGGCTGACCCGCTCGGCTGACTCGCGTGGCTGACCCGCGTGGCTGACCCCCGCGGCTGTGGAGAGCCCGGAGCGGGAGCCTCAGCGCCCGCCCGCGATCCGCAGGACCGTCCCCGTCGCGTACGAGGCGTCGGCGGACAGCAGCCACGCCACCGCCGCGGCGATCTCGTCCGGCCGGCCGGGGCGGCCCAGCGGGATCGTCGCGGCCGCCTTCGCGGGCCGGTCCGGGTCGCCCATCGCCGCGTGCATGCCGGTCTCGACGATGCCGGGCGCCACGGCGTTGACCCGGATGCCGTCCGGGCCCAGCTCCTTGGAGAGGCCCACGGTCAGCGCGTCGGTCGCCGCCTTCGTCGCCGCGTAATGGACGTAGTCGCCGGGGCTGCCGAGCGTCGCGGCGGCCGAGGAGACGTTCACGATCGCCCCGCCGCCCCGGGCGGCCATGTCGCGGGCGGCGCGGCGGCAACAGAGCAGGTAGCCGTAGAGGTTGACGTCCACCACGCGGCGCAGGTCCGCCGTCGTGGCGTCCGCGAGGCGCCCCAGGGGCCCGGTCACACCCGCGTTGTTCACCAGACCGGTCACCGGGCCGAGTTCCGCCTCCGCCGTGTCGAAGAGCCGCTCCACGTCGGCCTCCACCGACGTGTCCACCCGGACGACCACGCACCGCGCGCCCGCCGCCCGGACGGCCGCCGCCGTCTCCTCGGCGGCGGCCCGGTCCCGTACGTACCCGAGCGCCAGATCGTGTCCCTCGGCCGCCAGCCGTACGCAGGTCGCGGCGCCGATCCCGCGGCTGCCGCCCGTGACGACGGTGACGTGCTGCCGTGCCTCGGCCATCGTCGGTCCACCCTTCTCTCGGTCGCGCCGCCCCCACCGTAAAGCGCTGGCCGGGCCGGTCGGCCGCTGGCTACCCTCCCGGCCATGACCGACCTCGTACGCGCCCTCGTCGCCGCCCAGTTCCCGCAGTGGGCGGAGCTGCCGGTCAGGCGCGTCGCGTCGGCCGGCACGGACAACGACATGTACCGCCTCGGCGACCGCCTGGCGGTCCGGCTGCCCAAGGCCGCGGAGAACGCCGGATCCATCGTCAAGGAGCAGCGCTGGCTGCCGCTCCTCGCCCCGCACCTGCCGCTGCCGGTACCCGTGCCCGTGGCGCACGGTGTGCCGGGGGAGGGCTTCGCTCTGCCCTGGTCGGTGTACGACTGGCTCGACGGCGCCAACGCCTACGACGAGCCGATCACCGATCTCGCGCACGCGGCGGTCGAGTTGGGGAGATTCGGCGCCGCGCTGCGCCGCGTGGACGCGGCGGAGGGCCCGAGATCCTTCCGGGGCGGCCCGGTGCGCGCGTGGGAGCAGGGGGCCATGGAGGGCGCGATCCGCAGCCTCGGCGCGCGGGGGGTCCTCGACGCGGACCGGGTGGCGGCGGCCTGGGAGTCGGTCCTGCGACTGCGCCCGTGGGACGGCCCGCCCCGCTGGGTCCACGGCGATCTGCTGCCCGGCAACCTGCTGGCCAGGGACGGCCGGCTGAGCGCGGTCATCGACTTCGGCGGGGTCGGTACGGGCGATCCCGCCTGCGACATGATGGCCGCCTGGACGCTCCTCACCCCCGAGACCCGCCCGCTGTTCCGGGCGGCGGCGCGGGTCGACGACGCGACGTGGGCGCGGGGACGCGGCTGGGCGCTGTGCTGGGGCGTGGTGACGGAGGCCGAGTACGCCGGTAGGAACCCGGTCCTGGCGACGGTCGCGCGCCGCGCGTGGTCGCAGGCGCTGGCGGAGTACGGGGAGTACGGGGAGCGCGGGGAGCGCGGGGAGTACGGAGAGCGCGGGGAGTACGGGGAGTACGGGGAGCGCGGGGAGTAAGCGGTACCGCGCCTGAAGGGGCGCCACGGCGTGGCGCAAGCGGTGGGGCAGGGAGCAAGCGCTTCCTGCCGGCCGCCCCGCGGTCATGAAGTCCTAGCCGTCACGGGGCTGTTCATCCCGGCCCCCCGGCCTCACCATGCTCTTCACTACTCGTGCGTAACACCCCGTAGGGAGAAGCGTGTTGAGACTCCGTATCAGCTTCGTGGCGCTGCTGGCCCTGATGGCGTCCGTCTTCGTCCCCCAGGCCGGCCAGGCCTCCCCGGCTGCGGCCGCGTCCCGTACCCCCGTCGTCTTCGTCCACGGCTACAACGCCGACCCCGGCGTCTGGGGCGGCCTGCGCGAGGACCTCAAGGCGGACGGGTACACCGACGCCGAGCTCTTCTCCTTCGGCTACGACACGCACCGGTCCGTCAACGAGGTCATCGCCGGTGAACTCGCCGCGTACGTCGCCGACGTCAAGCGGCGCACCGGCGCGAGCCGGGTCGACCTCGTCGCGCACTCCTTCGGCAGCCTCGTCACGCGCTGGTACGTGAAGTTCGACGCCGCGGGCCAGTCGTCCGTCGCCCACTGGGTCTCCCTCGCCGGCCCCAACCACGGCACCAGCACCGCCTGGGCCTGCGCCCTGTGGGACCAGGCGTGCCGCGACATGACCCCGGGCTCGTACGTCCAGAAGAAGCTCGCGGAGGGCGACGAGACCCCGGGCGCCGTGCGCTACGCCACGTGGTGGTCGAACTGCGACGAGGTCATCAACCCCGACAACAGCGTCCCGCTGACCGGCGCCACCAACAACGCCGCCGGCTGCCTCGACCACAACGCGCTGCTCGGCGACGACGGCGTGTCCCAGGGCGTCAGAGCGTTCCTCGCGTCGTAGGTCCGCTACCCGGCCAACTGCTGCGGCAGCGGCGAGGAGTGAAGGACGGTCAGGCCGGACACCGCGCGCGTCAGCGCCACGTACAGCCGCCGCAGCCCCGTCCGCTCGTCCGGTTCGCCGTCCACGACGGCCGCCGGGTCGTCCAGGACCACGTAGTCGTACTCGAGGCCCTTGGCGAGCGAGGCGGGGACGAGGGTCAGGCGGGACTCGGCCGTCGTCTCCTCGCCGGGCGAGAGGTAGGCGTGACCGGCGGCGGTCAGCGCCTCGGCGAGCGGGGCGATCCGGGCGTCGGCGGCGATCAGGCCGATGGACCCCTCGTGCTCCAGCGCCTCCGCGCAGGCCGCGACGACCGCCGCGTCCAGGGCCTCGGGGGCGGCGGCCTCCCGGATCGAGAGCGACCCGGGGTTCTCCCGTACGGACTCCACGGCCGCGAGCCCCGGCGACATGTGGGGCAGCAGCCGCGACGCGTACGCGATGACCTCGCGCGGCACGCGGAAACCGGCGGTCAGCTCCTCCACCACGGCCTCCGGCTTGCCCAGGTGGCCGAGGGCCTGCTCCCAACTCCCGGTCGCCCAGGGTGTGGTGCCCTGCGCCAGGTCGCCCAGGACGGTCGCCGAACCGGTCGTGCAGCGGCGGCCGACGGCCCGGTACTGCATCGGGGACAGGTCCTGCGCCTCGTCCAGGACCACGTGCCCGAGCGAGTGCGTCCGCTCCACCAGGTCCGTCGCCTCGTCGATCAGGACCGCGTCGGCCGCCGACCACTTCGCCGACTTCACCGAGCGGCCCGGCTTCGCCCACAGCAGCAGCTTCTGCTCGTCGTCGGTGAGGACGCCGCCCGCGTGCTCGGCGAGGAACGCGGCGTCGCTCAGCAGGCGCAGCACCAGCTTCGCCGGATCGACCGGCGGCCAGAGGGTCTTCACCGCCGCCTTCACGGCCGTGTTGCGGGCCACCGCGTCCTGCACCCGGTCGTCGGGCGCCTCGCCCGCCTGCTCCATGCGCACCAGGACCGTGTGGGCGATGCGCTGCGGCAGGGCCTCGCGGGCGGCGCCGTAGCGGATGTCGCGGTCGAGCAACTCGCGGACGATCTCCTCCAGTTCGTACGCCGGGACCCGCCAGCGGCGGGAGCCGCGCACCACGACCAGCGGCTCCGTGGGCAGCGTGACGTGCGAGCGCACCGCCCGCCGCAGCACCTCCGCCATCCTCGCGTCGCCCTTGACCACGGCCGTCGCCGCCTCGTCGGCGCCCCGGACCTCGACGTGCGCGACGAGGTCGTCGACGGTCGCCTGCTGCACCTCCAGCTCGCCGAGAGCGGGCAGGACCTGCTCGATGTAGTGGAGGAAGGAGCGGTTCGGCCCGATGACGAGGGTGCCGGTGCGGGCGAGCCGCTCCCGGTGCGCGTAGAGCAGGTACGCGACCCGGTGCAGGCCCACGGCGGTCTTTCCGGTGCCGGGACCGCCCTGGACGCAGACGGTGCCGGAGAGCCCGGACCGGACGATCTCGTCCTGCTCGGGCTGGATGGTGGCGACGATGTCCCGCATGGGGCCGACGCGGGGCCGCTCGATCTCCGCCTGGAGCAGCTTGCTGGTCCGATCCAGCTCTGCCGGGTCGGAGAGGTGCTCGTCCTCGTACGCGGTGAGGTCGCCGCCCGTGTAGCCGAACCGGCGGCGGAGCCCGACGTCCTGCGGGTCCTTCTTCGACGCCCGGTAGAACGGCTGGGAGACCGGCGCGCGCCAGTCGATCACCATCGGGTCCCCGTCGGCGTCGTGGACGTGCCGGCGGCCGATGTAGAAGCGCTGTCCCTCCTGCGTGGTGTGGAGGTAGTCGAGCCGCCCGAAGAAGAGCGGGGTGTGGGTCAGGTCGGCGAGCGCCTTGATCCGGTCCTCGATCTGGCGGCCGAGGACGACGGCGTTGACCCAGTTCGCGGTGACGTCCTTGATGTCGAGCGCCTCGACGTCCTCGCGCATCGCGCGCAGCGCGGCGCGCGAGTCGGCGAGGTGGGCGCGCTCGCGCGCGAGCGGGTCGGCGGGCGCGGGCGTGGACATGCGGAAGCCTCCGGGTGTGCGTGAGCGTGACTGGGGCGGCCGCCGGTTTCCGACCGGCTGGCAGCGCGCTCCACGGAGGGAGGCGGGGAAGTCGGAGATTGTAGCTCCGTGGGGCGGGCGGAGCGACCGAATATTCCGGGGGCGGGGGCCCGTAGGGGTGGTGTCCGACCTGAGGGGGACGAGGGTTCCATCCCCAGCCTGATGTGTTCGGAATGTCCGGATTCCATCATGGAGGCATGACCACAGCGACCTTCACCCCGGACCGCACGATCCCCCGCTCCCGCCGCCTCGGCCTCGCGCTGCGGGCGATACGCGCCTACGGCTCGGCGGCCGTCGGCGTCGTCGTCCTCGGCGACCACGGCCCGTACGGAGAGCGCACGGGCGTCCGCGACCCCCGACCGCGCTTCGTCGGCCGACCGCAGGACTGAGACACCCGACGCAGGCACCGCCCGCAGGGACTGAGACACCCGACACAGGCACGTCCCTCCGGGGCACCGCCCTCCGGGACACCGCCCTCCGGGACACCGCCCTCCGGAGCACAGCCCACAGGGGCACCCCCGACCGATCCGACTCCGACGATCTTCCCGGCCCGCGCGCCACAACCCTTCCCCGCGCCCGCAGGTCTCCTCATCGCACCGCCGTCTCCCCACGGAGCAGAGGAACAGAGGAGATCATGGGAATGCCTTTCGCCGGCCGCGTCGCGCGGCTCGGTGCGTGCCTCACCGCCGCCGGTCTGGTCACGGTCGGCCTGACCGCCACCCCGGCCGCCGCCGACAGCGACCAGCTCTGGATCGTGGCGCCGTGGGAAGTGGCGCTGCCCAAGGCCGTCGCGGGCGGGCAGGCGCCGGTCGCGACCGTCGCCCTCGGCCTCTACCACGACAACGCCGACTACCGCGTGACCGACGGCCGGCTCACCGTCGACGCCTCCGAGCTGACCGGCATCGCCGAGATCACCTGGCCCGAGAACTGCGCGCCGACCGGCGTCACCGCCGTCTGCTCGATCCCCGAGGTGCCGCTCACGGGCGAGTCCCCGGTGCAGCTGAAGCTGCGCGCGGCCACCGGCGCCGAGACCGGCGTCAGCGGCCGGATCACCTTCGGCGCGACGGCCACGACGACCTCCGCGGAGGGCACCCTCAGAGCCGAGAACTGGAGCACCGTCCGGGTCGCCTCCGGCCCCGACCTCGTCCTGAGCCGGATCCCCGCCGTCACGGGCGTCGCCCCCGGCTCCACCGTGGCCGTGCCGTTCTCCGTGGTCAACAACGGCAACGAGGCCGCGAACGGCGTCCAGGTCACCCTGTACACCACGCGCGGCCTCGACATCGGCGCCGTCGCCCCGCAGTGCACGAGCACGCCCGTGGGCGAGAGCCTGCCGGCGCCGGTCACCAAGGTGGACTGCCTCTTCGACGACGTCGTCGAGCCCGGCGGCTCCTTCACCCTGCCGGCCCCGCTGCGCGCGAAGGCAGCCCGGTACGCCCTCGCCGAGCGGGTGGACATCGGCGTCACGGCCCGCGGTGGAGCCGAGGACCTGACGCCCGAGAACAACGGTGAGGTGGCCTCGATCGGCGTCACCAACACGGCTGACTTCGCCGTCGCCGGCGTCCGGGCGAGCGCCGCCGCGGGCGAGACGGTGCCCGCCGCGCTGACCTTCCGCAACCGCGGCCCGGCCTGGGTCGCCAACCTGGGCTCAGGCGACCCCGTCGGCGCGGTCGACCTGACCGTGCCCAGGGGCGCCACCGTCACCTCCGTACCGGAGGCCTGCGAGCCCCGCACGGCGGACGGCGGCTGGTGGGAGAGCGAGACCCGGACCGGCGCCCCGCGCTACGTCTGCAACCTGCCGATCTGGGTGGCCGAGAAGCAGGTGGTGACCTTCCCGTTCCAGCTGCGGATCGACACGGTGATCACGGGCGCCAAGGGCGCGATCACGCTCAAGCCGCCGTACGGTGACGGCCCGCTGCCGTTCGACCCGAACGTGCGGAACAACCAGGCGAAGCTGGTCCTCAACCCGGCGGTCTGAAACCCGGCGGTCTGAAACCCAGCGGTCTGAAGCCCGGCGGTCTGAAGCCTGGCCGTCTGAAACCCGGCGGTCCGGCACACGCCGAAGGGGCCCCGTCCACGTCGGACGGGGCCCCGCTTCGTTCTCGGCCGACCGCGTTCTCAGCCGCCCGCGAGCAACTCGTCCGCGTCGACGATCCGGTACGCGTACCCCTGCTCGGCCAGGAAGCGCTGGCGGTGCGCCGCGAAGTCCTGGTCGATCGTGTCGCGCGCGACGACCGAGTAGAAGTGCGCCTGGTGGCCGTCGGCCTTCGGGCGCAGCACCCGCCCGAGCCGCTGCGCCTCCTCCTGCCGGGACCCGAAGGTGCCGGACACCTGGATGGCGACGGTGGCCTCGGGCAGGTCGATCGAGAAGTTGGCGACCTTCGAGACGACGAGGACGCTGATCTCGCCCTCCCGGAAGGCGTCGAAGAGCTTCTCGCGCTGCGCGTTCGGTGTCTCGCCCTTGATGACGGGGGCGCCCAGGTGCTCGCCGAGCTCGTCGAGCTGGTCGATGTACTGGCCGATGACGAGGATCTGCTGCCCGGCGAACTTCCGCACCAGCGCCTCGGTCACCTTCCGCTTGGTGGCCGTGGTGGCGCAGAAGCGGTACTTCTCCTCCTGCTCGGCGGTCGCGTAGGCGAGCCGCTCGGAGTCCGTGAGGTTGACGCGGACCTCGACGCAGTCGGCGGGCGCGATGTAGCCCTGCGCCTCGATCTCCTTCCAGGGCGCGTCGAAGCGCTTGGGTCCGATGAGCGAGAACACGTCCGACTCGCGTCCGTCCTCGCGCACGAGCGTCGCGGTGAGCCCGAGCCGCCGCCGCGCCTGCAGGTCGGCGGTGAACTTGAAGACGGGCGCGGGCAGCAGGTGCACCTCGTCGTAGACGATGAGGCCCCAGTCGCGCGAGTCGAAGAGCTCGAGGTGCGGATAGATGCCCTTCCGCTTCGTCGTCAGCACCTGGTACGTGGCGATGGTGACCGGCCGGATTTCCTTCTTCGTACCGGAGTACTCGCCGATCTCGTCCTCGGTGAGCGAGGTCCGCTTGACCAGCTCGTGCTTCCACTGCCGCGCGGAGACGGTGTTGGTGACGAGGATGAGCGTGGTGGCCTTCGCCTGGGCCATGGCCCCGGCCCCGACCAGAGTCTTCCCGGCGCCGCAGGGCAGCACGACGACCCCGGAGCCGCCGTGCCAGAAGCCCTCGACGGCCTGCTTCTGGTACGGGCGCAGGGCCCAGCCGTCCTCGGCGAGGTCGATCCGGTGGGCCTCGCCGTCGACGTACCCGGCGAGGTCCTCGGCCGGCCAGCCCAGCTTCAGCAGGGTCTGCTTGATCTGCCCGCGCTCGGAGGGGTGCACGACGACGGTGTCGTCGTCGATGCGCGCGCCGACGAGCGGCTGCACCTTCTTGGACCGGAGGATCTCCTCCAGGACGGGCCGATCGGTGCTGGTCAGGACGAGCCCGTGCGTGGGGTGCTTGGAGAGCGTGAGCCGCCCGTACCGGGCCATCGTCTCGGCGACGTCCACGAGCAGCGCGTGCGGCACGGGGTACCGCGAGAACTCCACGAGCGCGTCGACGACCTGCTCGGCGTCGTGCCCGGCCGCCCGCGCGTTCCACAGCCCGAGCGGGGTGACGCGGTACGTGTGGATGTGCTCGGGCGCCCGCTCCAGCTCCGCGAACGGCGCGATGGCCCGCCGACAGGCATCGGCCTGCTCGTGGTCGACCTCCAGCAGGAGCGTCTTGTCGCTCTGGACGATGAGTGGACCGTTCACGTACGTGCATCCCCTTCCGCGCGGCCAAACATCCAGTGTGCCTGACGCCCGACGGTTGTCGGTGGGGCCTGCCACACTGAAGGCGACCGGTTCCACGAGAGGGAGGTGGCGAGATGAGCGTCGCGCACGATCCGCACTACGGGCCCTGGACCATAGAGGAAGTTCTGGCATTGCCGGAGGACCGTGGTCAGCGTCGTGAACTGATGGGGGAAGCGCTCGTGATGTCACCGGCTCCGGGAACCAAGCATCAGCGGGCGTCGTCGCGCCTCTGGAGCTTGCTGGACCGCTCCGTCCAGGAGGAGGGCGTGCCCGCCGAAGTCCTGGAAGCGGTCAATCTCATCCTGCCCGACGGACTCTTCATCCCGGACATCGTGGTGGTCGAGGCGGCTGCCGCGGCGGCCGACCCGATCACGTACAACGCGGACGACGTCCTCCTCGTCGTCGAGATCGTCTCGCCCTCGTCGTCCGGGCGCCGTACCGACCGGCTGCTGAAGCCGCCGTACTACGCGGAGGCGGGCATCGAGCACCTCTGGCGGCTCGAACTGGAGCCGGTGCCGACGCTGGTCGTGTGCGAGCTGCAGGACGGCCGTTACGTCGAGCGGACCGTCGCCGAGGCGGGGCGGGCGACGCCGATCGACAAGCCGTTCCCGCTGGAGGTCGATCCGGCGGCTCTCGTCGCGCCCCGGGCCTAGACCTGGTCCTCCGCCAGTTCCGCGACGCCCGTGATGCGGTGCAGGGGGTACGTGCGGACCTCGTCCGCCGTGTGGTCGTAGCCCGTCACGAAGCCGCCCTCGACGCGGACGGGGGCGATCACGCGCTGGCTGGCGGCGCCCTCGGCGTTGACGTAGCCGATCCAGACGGCCGTGCCCGTCAGCGCGGCGGCCTGGACCGTGGCCAGGGTCTCGGCGGGGGAGGTGCGGGGCAGTTCGCCGGGCGCGCGGGTCGGGGTTCCGGCCGGGCCGGGGGCTCCCGGGCGTTCCTTGCGGACGGCCGTCGCGGCCAGGTCGCCCGCGCGGATCGCCCGGACCGCCGCGCCGAGCAGGGTCGCGTCGGGGGACGGCGGGCCGTCCGGGACGGGCACGGGGGCGGTGCGGGCGCCGGTGCGGTACGCGTCGGCGCGGGTGATCAGGACGTCGCCGGCGGCGGACTCGGCGGCCGGGGCGTACCCCATCGACCGCAGCCCGTCGAGCAGCGCCGCCGGGTCCGTCTGCGCGGCGAGCACGGTCGGAGCGAGGCGGCGCAGCCGCAGGGACGCGGAGCGCTTGTCGGCGAGGATCTCGCCGAGGACCGTGTCGTCGTCGCACCGCACGTACGCGGACGCGGCGCCGATCCGGAGGTGGCCGTGCCTGCGCGCCACGTCGTCGATCAGGTACGAGAGCGGCTGCGGCACCGGCGTACGGGAGTGGGCGGTCAGGAAGTCGTGCAGGTCGGACGCGCCGCGTCCGGCGTCGAGCGCGCGCCGCACCGAGCCGGGCGTGAACCGGTAGACCGTCGCGCCGCCCTTCGACTCGACGTCCGCGAGCACGGAGAGCGTGTCGGCGAGCGGGCGCCGCAGCGGGCCCGGCGCCACCGCGGTGAGGTCGGCCTGCAGGAGGACGTGGTCGACGGCCTCGGGCAGCAGCGGGGCCAGCAGCGTCGCGGCCCGCGCGGCGGCGACGGACAGCTCGACCCCGTGCTCGGCAACCGGCTCGGGCGCGGCCTCCGCGAGGGGCAGGTTGAGCAGGGCCCGCGCGGGCGAGGCGAGCGCCCCGCGCCCGGTGATCCCGAGCATCTCGGCCTCGGTGAGGGTCCAGTGCGCGATACGGGAGCGCAGGTCGCCGGTCGAGCCGGTGGAGCCGGTGGCGTTCGAAGGAGCGGTGGCTCCCGCCGCGCCGCGCAGTGGGCGCTCCCACCGCAGCCGGGTCAGCAGGGCCTCCGGGTCCGCCGCCGCGCCCGGCGGCAGCGTCGCCTGCAGGGTGAGGACCCGGCGCCGCACCTCGGGCGCGGCGCCCCGGTCGAGGTCCGGGCCGAGCGCCGAGAGCGTGCGGCCCTTCGCGTCCTGGCCGCCGACCAGGCCCGCCGTCCTCGTCCCCATGAGCCAGGCCGTGGCGAGCCGGGCCCAGCGCTCGGCGGGCGGCAGGTCGAGCCAGTCGTCGTACGCGGGCGTCGGCGCGTACCGCTCGTCCGCCTCGCCGTCCGGGGCGAGCAGCCCCGCCGCGTAGCCGAGCTCCATCCAGAACGCCGCGACCGGCTCGGACACGTCGAGCGCGACGGCGGTCCGCTTGAGGTCCCGTACGGACATCCCGCCCGCGCGGAGCACGGCAGGGCCGCCCTGGTCCCAGCTCTTCAGCAGCTCCTCGACCGTCGACAGCGCCGCGTACGCCTGCCCGGCCGCCGCGTTGTCCACAACCTGGGGACGGTATTCGCGCAGGACCGTGAGCTCGGGCGCGTCCGGCTCCGGCGCGCGGTGCGCCCGGCCACCGCGCAGATGGAGCGCCGCCTCGCGGGGCAGCACGACCGTCCGCGGTGAGGCGGGCAGCAGCAGACCCCGATCGCGCAGCCACCGCACGGGCGGCGCCGGGTTCGCCGTCACCTCGCCGTACGGCGGACCCCACACCAGCCGGTCGAGCACGGCGAGCGCCTCGGGCGGCGCGGTGTCGAGCAGCGCGCCCATCCGGTCCCGGTCGGTGAACAGGCCGGTGAGCGCCGCCACCGCCGAGACCGGGTCGTGCGTCGCGGGCAGCCCGGCGGCGGCGATGATCTCCTGGATCCGGCCCGGTGACATCCCGGCCGTCGCCTCCGAGACGGTCGGCCCGAGACCGGTCGGCGACGGGTGCTGCGCGGAGGGCGCGAGCAGCTCGCGGGCGGTCCGTACGAGCCGCAGCCGGTCGTCCTCACCCCAGACCAGGGCCTGGTCCCGCAGCACCCGCACCGCACGCGGCAGGGCCTTCTCGACGGCCGGGTCGCCGTCGTCGCCGGAGAGCAGGGCGAGGAGCACGTCGTACGGAGCGGGGTCCGGGGCGACGGCGAGCGCCTCGGCGGCCTGCAGGGTGAACCGGTCGAGTCGTTCGAGCGCGCGGACCACGGAACCGCGGGTGCCGGCCCGGGTGGCGAGCTGGGTCAGGTCGTTCGGCACCGGGGAGAGCAGATCCGGGCGGGCGCGCAGCAGCGCGGCGAGCCCCTCGTCGCCCCGCGCGCGCAGCGCCTCCGCGAGCGTGCGCGGCGCGGCGGCGGCGTCATTTCCTCCGGGCACGTGCGCCTCCCGATCGAGCTCACCGATCCCCATCCGGACCACGTTAGCCCCTGCGCGGGCGCTAACGTCGGGGCGTACCGGCTGTGGAGGGGACTGTGGGGATCGAGAGCGACCAGTTGGTCTTCGACTATCTGAGCCGGGTGGGTGATCTGGCGCAGCGGCGTCAGCTGCCGTCGGGGGACCGGATGAGGCTCGTCTCGTCGCTGCGGGGCGAGATCGACCGCCGGCGTGCCACCTTCGGCCAGGAGAGTCCGGCGGCGATACGAAGCCTCCTCGACGACCTGGGCTCACCGGACGAGGTCGTGGACCGGGCGGCGGGCCTGCCGACGCGGCAGGCCGGGGAAGGGGCCGGCGAAGGGGCCGGGGAAGGAGCCCGTGACGGGGCCGGGGAAGGGGCTCGGGAAGGGGCCGGGGCGGCCACCGCCCGCCGCCTGCGGAAGCGCAGACCACCGGTCCCGAAGCCGCGACCCGAGCCGGATCCCGAGCGCGGCCGCGAGGCCTGGCCGACGCCTCCGCACCTGGCGGGCATGGACGAGGTCGGTACGGCGGACACGGCCACGGACCCGGACTGGTGGCGCCTGGACGACCTCGACGCCGAGGAGCCGCTGCCGGGGGACGACCTGGTCCCCGGGTTCCGCGGCGGGGTGGAGATCCCGGACCTGCTGAAGCCGCCGCCGGGTGAGGACGACGAGCACGACGAGGACGATGTCGTCGAGACGGAGGGGGAGGAGCCCAGAAGGCCCCTGTGGCGCAGGATCCTCCGCTCGCGACGACGCGAGACGTCGACGGACGCGCCCGCCGGCTTCCGTCCCGGCAGCCCGGGCCTGATCCTGGCCGCGCTGCTCCTCCTCGGCGGCGCGATCTTCGGCAACCTGATCGCCCTCGCCCTCGGCTGGCTTCTGGCCTACGCCTCACGCCGCCTCTCCCGTACGGAGAGCCAGTGGGCGGTCGTCATCCTCCCGGGCCTGGCGGCGGCGGCCGGCGTGGTCTGGCTCTGGGGCCGCGTGGAAGGCCGCTGGGGCACCCCGGTCGCCGAAGGCGGCGAGGCGATGGGCGCGGCAATCTCGGAAACCTGGCCCTGGACCCTCAAGGCCGCGGCGATCGCCTCGGCCGCGTACGTCCTCTGGCGAGCGCGCCGCCACTGACCCGGCCGGGGGCTCAGCCCCGCCCTCCCACGGAGGCGGTGGCGGGCCCCCGTCCCGGGGCTACGCCCGGCGCCCCGCCTCGGTCACACCCGCTCCGTCACACCCGCCTCCGTCACACCCGCTCCGTCACCGCCGCCCACGGCGCCCCCGGCACCACCAGGGGTGAGCCCGTCACCGGGTCCGGGACGACGACCGAGTCGAGGCCGAAGACGTCGCGGACCAGGTCCGCCGTGACGATCTCCGACGGCGGGCCCTCCGCCACGACCGCGCCCGACTTCATCGCGACCAGGTGGTCGGCGTAGCGGGCCGCCTGGTTCAGGTCGTGCAGGACGACGACGACCGTCCGGCCGCGGGTCACGTTGAGACGGCGCACCAGGTCGAGGACCTCGACCTGGTGGGCGATGTCCAGGTACGTCGTCGGCTCGTCGAGCAGCAGCAGGTCCGTCTCCTGCGCGAGGGCCATCGCGATCCAGACCCGCTGCCGCTGACCGCCCGACAGCTCGTCCACGGAACGGTCGGCCAGAGCGGCGACGTCCGTCGAGGTCATCGCCTCCACGACCGCCCGCTCGTCCGCCTCCGACCACTGCTTCCACCACGCCTGGTGCGGCTGCCGCCCCCGCGACACCAGGTCGGCGACCGTGATCGCCTCCGGTGCGACCGGCGTCTGCGGCAGCAGGCCGATCGACTGCGCGATCCGCTTCGTCGGCAGCTTCGCGAGCGACTCCCCGTCGAGCAGCACCGCCCCGCCCGCCGGCTTGAGCAGCCGCCCGAGCGCCCGCAGCGTCGTCGACTTCCCGCACGCGTTCGGGCCGACGATCACGGTCACCTTGCCGTCCGGTACGGCGAGGTCCAGGTCCTTCACGACCGTGCGGTCCTCGTACGCGAGCGTCAGCTCACGCGCGGTCAGCCGGCTGGGGCCCAGGCTCACGATGTCGTTCCTCCTACGCTTCGGCTCCGGACGATGAGCCAGATCAGATACGGAGCGCCCACCGCCGCCGTGAGGACGCCCACGGGCAGTTCCACCGGTGCGAACAGGCGCCGCCCGAGCAGGTCCGCGAGGACCACCACGAACGCGCCCGTCAGCGCCGAGGACAGCAGCGGGATCTGGGCGGTACGCGTCATCCGCCGGGCGATCTGCGGCGCGAGCAGCGCCACGAAGTCCACCGGCCCCGCCACCCCCGTCGCCACCGACGCGAGGACGACGCCCACCGCGACCAGGCCCAGCCGGACCCGCCCCAGCGAGACGCCCAGCGCCGTCGCCGTGTCGTCGTCCAGGGCCACGGTGCGCTGCGCCCGCGCCGCCCACAGGATCGCGGGAAGCAGCAGGAGCAGCGTCCAGCGGATCGGTGCCGCCTCGTCCCAGCCGCGCCCGTTGAGCGAGCCGGTCATCCAGACCTGGGCCTGCTGGGCGACCAGGTAGTCGCCCTTGGTCATGAACAGGGTGATCAGCGACCGCAGCGCGATGGCGAAGCCGATCCCGATGAGCACGAACCGCGTCGCGTGCAGTCCGCCGCGCCAGGCGACGACGTACACGAGCGCGGCGGCCGCGATCCCGCCGGCGATCGAGAGGTAGGGCAGGACGGTGTACGAGGTGAGGCCGAAGGTCATCGCGCCGACGGTCAGCGCGCCCGCGCCCTGGCTGATGCCGATGATGTCGGGGCTGGCGAGCGGGTTGCGGGCGACGGTCTGGATGAGGGCGCCCGCGATCCCGAACGCGGCGCCGACCATCAGCCCGACCGCGAGCCGCGGCATCCGCAGCTCCTCGACGACGAACGAGGATCGGGAGTCCTGCCCGAAGACCACCTTCAGGACCTCGCCCGGCGCCACGAACTTCTCGCCGACGCAGAGGTACGCGACCGAGACGGCCGCCAGGAGCATCACCAGGGCGACGGCGACGGCCGCCGAGCGCCGGTGCAGCAGGAACGAGCCCCGCCCGGCGCGCGCGACTCGGTATCCCGAAGGAACCACCGCCGTCATGCCGGCACCGCCTTCCTGCGTACGAGCGTCACCAGGAACGGCACCCCGATGAGCGCCGTCATCACCCCCGCGGGCACCTCGCCCGGCGGGAAGAGCACCCGGCCGATCACATCCGCCACCAGCAGCATCACGGGCCCCACGAGCGCCGCCATCGGCAGCACCCAGCGGTGGTCGCCGCCCACGATCGCGCGGGCGATGTGCGGGACCGCGAGCCCGACGAACGCGATCGGTCCGGCCGCCGCGACCGCCGCGCCGGTCAGCACCGTCGCCCCGACACCGCCCACGATCCGTACCGTCGCGACCCGCTGGCCGAGCCCCTTGGCCACGTCCTCGCCGAGCGCGAGCGCGTCCAGGCCGCGGGCGACGCAGACCACGAGCACCGCGCCGAGCAGCAGGAAGGGCCAGACCTGGCCGACGACCTCGGCGTCGCGCCCGTCGAGCGAGCCGATCTGCCAGAACCGGAACTCGTCGAGCGCCGAGGCCCGGGTGGTCAGCACCCCGGTCGTCACGGACAGCAGCAGCGCGTTGATCGCGGCGCCGCCGAGCGCGAGCTTCACCGGGGTCGCCCCGCCGCGCCCGCTGGAGGCGATCGCGTACACCGCGACCGAGGCGAGCGCGGCGCCGACGAAGGCGAAGCCCACGTACCCGGAGAGCGAGTGCACGCCCGCGAAGGCGATCGCGAGGACCACGCCCACCGAGGCGCCCTGGCTGATGCCGAGGATGCCGGGGTCGGCGATCGGGTTGCGGGTGATGCCCTGCAGGGCCGTGCCGGCCAGCGCGAGCGCGGCGCCGACCATGAGCCCGATGAGCGTGCGGGGCACCCGCATCTGCCGTACGACCTCGGCGTCGGGGCTCGTCCCGCCGTGCAGCAGCGCGTCGAGCACCGTGGACGGCGCGATGGGCCGGGCGCCCACGGCGAGGCTCAGCAGGACGGCGGCGAGGAGGGCGGCGAAGGCGACGGCGACGGCCAGAACCCGTCGGGAGCGGAAGGCGGCGGTCATCGAGGCCCATCAGGAGGTGCGAGGTACGAGGTACGAGGCGCGAGCCCTGCCGGGGGAGGGTACGGCTTCAGTGGTTCAGCGGTGGTCGAGCAGCTCAGCAGTTCACCAGCTCAGCAGTTCAGCAGTTCAGCAGTTCAGCGGCTCAGTCTAAGCAGCAGCCCGAAGCCCGATTCGAACATGTGGGCACAATGTCCTCCATGGCTACCCCTGGCATCCCCACCGTCGGCTTCGACCTCGACATGACCCTGATCGACTCCCGCCCCGGCATCAAGGCCACCTACCAGGCCTTCTCCGCGCAGGTCGGGGTGGCGATCGACGCCGACCTCGCCGTCTCCCGGCTCGGCCCGCCGCTGGAGCACGAGCTGGCGCACTGGTTCCCGGCGGCGGAGATCCCGGAGCGGGTCACCCAGTACCGCGCGCTCTACCCGACGTACGCGATCGAGCCCTCGCTCGCGCTGCCCGGTGCCAGGGATGCGATTCAAGCCGTTCGTGAGGCGGGCGGCCGGGCCGTCGTCGTCACCGCCAAGAACGAGCCGCACGCCAAGCTGCACCTCTCCCACCTCGGCATCGACCCCGACGCCGTCATCGGCGGCCTCTGGGCCGAGGGGAAGGCCGAGGCCCTGCGCGAGTTCGGCGCGGGGGTGTACGTCGGCGACCACACCGGCGACGTGCGCGGCGCCGCGCACGCGGGCGCCCTTTCGGTGGCCGTGGCCACCGGACCGTGTGACGCGACCGAGCTGCGTGCGGCCGGCGCGGACGTCGTCCTGACCGATCTGACGGAGTTCCGTGCCTGGTGGGAGGCGTACCGGAGCTGACCCGAGCGGGCGGGGGGACCCGGCCCACGGGCTAGTGGCCGGTCGCCCCCGCCGCCTTCGCCTGGCGTCGCTGGGCGGCGATCGAGCGCAGCACGCCGGCGCCCGCCACGAGGAATCCGACGCCCATCAGCATGCACACGCCGTACGCGATCGGCGGGAACGGGTCGGTGCCGAGGAAGAGCGGCGCGACCGTGACCAGGGTGGCCACCGCACCGATGATGAAGACGATCGCACCGGCGCGGACGAGACCGTCACCGGGCGCGCGGTCGTCCGAGGAGGCCGCGGGGGTTTCACTACGCATTCGGCCAGGGTAGTTCCCAGGCCGTATGAACAAACCGGCGACGTCTTGTCACCAGCCGGAAGCCCATTAGCCTTGGTCCCGGCGGGTCCGCAGACCCGCCGTACTGCTATCTCAGAGCCGGATTCCCGGCGCATTCCCATCGAGTACGAGGACGAGGACAGACGTGCCTACCGGCAAGGTCAAATGGTTCAACAGCGAGAAGGGCTTCGGCTTTCTCTCCCGGGACGACGGCGGCGACGTCTTCGTCCACTCGTCGGTGCTCCCTGCCGGAGTCGACGCCCTCAAGCCGGGGCAGCGTGTGGAGTTCGGGGTGGTCGCGGGTCAGCGCGGCGACCAGGCGCTCTCCGTGACGGTCCTCGACCCGACCCCTTCCGTCGCCGCGGCGCAGCGCCGTAAGCCCGACGAACTGGCGTCCATCGTGCAGGACCTGACGACGCTCCTGGAGAACATCACGCCCATGCTGGAGCGGGGCCGCTACCCCGACAAGGCGCAGGGCGCGAAGATCGCGGGCCTGCTGCGCGCGGTCGCGGACCAGCTCGACGTGTAGCGCACCGGTTCGACGCACGAGCGCCGCGTTCCCGGTTCCTACGGGAACGCCAGCGCGTCCGGGCCGAGGGGCGGCACCAGCCCCTCGGCCGCCGCGCGCGTGAGCAGCCCGCGCACGGCCGCGTAGCCGGCCTCGCCGAGATCGGCCGTGAACTCGTTGACGTAGAGGCCGATGTGCTGATCGGCCACCTTCGGGTCCATCTCCTGCGCGTGCTCGCGTACGTACGGCCGCGAGACGTCCGGGTCGTCCCAGGCCATCCGGACCGATGTACGGGCCGCGTCGGCGAGGCTCCGCAGCACGTCGGGGCCGAGCGAGCGGCGGGCGATGATCGCGCCGAGCGGGATCGGGAGGCCGGTGGTGTCCTCCCAGTGCGCGCCCATGTCGGCGAGGGCGTGCAGACCGTAGTTCTGGTATGTGAACCGGGCCTCGTGGATGACGAGCCCCGCGTCGACCTTCCCGTCCCGCACGGCGGGCATGATCTCGTGGAACGGCAGGACGACGACGTCGCCGACCCCGCCCGGCACGACGTCCGCGGCCCACAGCCGGAACAGCAGGTACGCGGTCGAGCGCTCGCTCGGCACCGCGACCGTCTTCCCCGTGAGGTCCACGCCCGGCTCCCGGGTCAGCACCAGCGGGCCGCAGCCGCGCCCGAGGGCGCCGCCGCAGGGCAGCAGGGCGTACTCGTCGAGGACCCAGGGCAGGACGGCGTACGAGACCTTCAGGACGTCGTAGTCGCCCGTGCCGCGCTCCGCCCAGCCGTTGGTGAGGTCGATGTCGGCGAAGGTCACGTCGAGGCGCGGCGCGCCGGGGACACGGCCGTGGGCCCAGGCGTCGAAGACGAAGGTGTCGTTCGGGCAGGGCGAGTAGGCGATCTTCAGCTTGGGGGTCATCGGAGGGGCTCCACGAGGACGGAGTGGCTGAGCAGCTGGAACGTGCACCGCAGCGCCTCCAGGGCCTCGCCGATGCGCCAGGCGGCGCGGTCGCGGGGGCCGACGGCGTTGGAGACCGCCCGGATCTCGATGACGGGCACGCCGTGGGCGGCGGCGGCCTCGGCGACGCCGAAGCCCTCCATCGCCTCGGCGGCGGCGCCGGGGTACTGGGCGGCCAGTTCGGCGGCGCGCTCGGCGGTGCCGGTGACGGTGGAGACGGTCAGGACCGGGGCGACGGTGTGCGCCGGCCGGCCCGGCTCGTCGTGCGCGAGGGCTTCGGAGACGCGCCGGGTGAGGGCCTCGGGGACCGGGTGGGAGGACCGTCCGAAGCCGAGTTCCTCGACGGTCAGATAGCCGTCGGGGGTCCGCGCGCCCAGGTCGGCGGCGACGATCGCGTCGGAGACGACGACGGAGCCGATCGGCGCGCGCGGCTCGAACCCGCCGGCGATCCCGGCGGAGACGACGAGCCCGTACGGCTCTCCCGTGCCCGCCGCTGTCGCGAGCGCGGTGGCGGTGGCGGCGGCGACCGAGGCGGGCCCGACACCGCCGACGAGGACGTCGACGACGGCGCCCGCGGGGTGGCGCCGACGGCGGAGCGCGTACCCGCCGGGGAGCGCCGGGTCGAGCGGTCCGGGTCCGGGCCGTGGCCCGGGAACCGGTCCGGATTCCGGGTGCGGCCCGGATTCCGGACCGCCGAAGGCAAGGCCGCGTACGACGGAGTCCGCCTCCGCCGCCACGGCCGTCACGATCAGGGTCCGGAGGGTCACCGGAGGATCAGGAGTCCTTCTTCAGCTCGAAGTGCCAGATGCCGGTCAGCTTCTTGCCGTCGTTCTCGACGATGGTGACCTGGGTCTGGTCGGTCGCCTCGCCGGTCTGGGAGGAGAAGAAGGCGCTGGCCGGGATGGTCCGGTACGTCTTCTTGTACGGCTCCGGCTCGGCGTTCTGGCCGCCGAGGAAGATGGTCCAGCCGTTCTCGGCGATCGACGGGTCGACGCCGAAGCGGACCTTGTCGTCCGTGGCGACCGTGATGGACTTCTCGGCCTTGCGGTTGAGGCACTCCTGGATCTGCGACTCCTTGATGGCGTCGCCGTCGTTGTAGCAGGCGGCCTCGGAGTGGATCGACTTGGTCCCCACCGTCAGCGTCGCGAGCGGAGTCGGCTTTTCGCCGCAGGCGGTGAGGGTGAGGAGCCCGACGGAGACGGCCCCGAGGGCGGCGGCGGCCCGGCGGCGCGAGCCGGTGAAGAACGCTACGGTCATGGCCCGAAGGCTATCGGGCCCACCGAACTCCGCCACGCGGGGGTGCGGCGCGCCGCGTTTTCCGCCCCAAGGGACGGCGCCGTACGCCCCCCCGGCCGCCCCCGCCGTCCGGGGGCCGGTGCCCGACGCCGCCGCGGGGCGCAGTCCTGGGCGCGGCCGGGTGGCCGGGTGCACGGTCGCGGGCGCACGCCTGGGCGTCGCCTCACGCGTCCGCGCCCGGCCCGGTGCCCGGCGGCCCCGCTTCCGTCTCGGGGCTCGCCCCTGCCCCCGCCTCCGCCTTCTTCCGGGTCTCCGTGCGCGCCGCCGTCACGAGGCCGCGGACCGCGAGCAGCGCGCCCAGGCCCAGGATGCCCGCGGCCACCGACATGCCCACGGGGCCGCTCAGCGGCAGCGAGATGCCGATCGCGCCGCCCACCACCCACGACATCTGCAGCAGCGTCTCCGAACGGGCGAACGCCGAGGTCCGCACCACCTCCGGCACGTCCCGCTGGATCAGCGCGTCGAGGGACAGCTTCGACAGGGCCTGGGTCAGGCCGGCCACCGCGCCGAGCACGGCGACCATCAGGCCGCTGAAGAAGACCGCCGCGAGGATCGCCGCTCCGCACACGGTCATGATCATCGTGGCGATGATCACCTCCGGCGCGTGTCCGCGCTCCTTCAGGAGCGAGCCGACCGCCGTCCCGCACGCGTTGCCGACCCCCGCCGCCACGGCCACCATCGCGAGCGACACCGCCGCGCTCTGCCCGGAGAGCGGGTGCTCGCGCAGCAGGAATGCCAGGAAGAAGATCAGGAACCCGGAGAGCATCCGCTGCGCCGCGTTCGCCTGGAGCCCGTGCAGCACCGAGGGGCCCACCGTCCGCAGGCTCGGTTTCTTCTCGCCGTGGGTCAGCAGGTGCGCCCGCCGCTCGCCCTTGGCCGAGTCGACCTTGTGCGGCATCCGGAACGCCCAGTAGCCGCCGAGGAGGAACAGCGCGCACGCCCCGTACAGCGGGTACGGGGGCCCGATCTGCTGCAGCCCCGCGCCGATCGGCGCCGCGATCCCGGTCGCGAGCAGACCCGCGAGGGTGACCCGGGAATTCGCCTTGACCAGCGAGAACCCGTGCGGCAGGAGCCGTGGCACGACCGCGCTGCGGACCACTCCGTACGCCTTCGACGCCACCAGGACGCCGAGGGCCGCCGGGTACAGCTCCAGGCCGCCCGTGGCCACCGCGCCCGACATGGTGATCGCGAGGACGGCCCGGGTCCACATCGCCGCCGCCATCGCGGCGCGCCGCCCGTGCGGCAGCCGGTCCAGGATCGGGCCGACCACCGGGGCCAGCAGGGTGAACGGGAGCATCGTGATGCCCAGGTACAGCGCGACCCGGCCGCGGGCCTCGTCCGTCGGCACGGAGAAGAAGACCGTGGAGGCCAGCGCGACCGTGATCATGACATCGCCGGCCCCGTTCACGGCGTGCAGCTCGATCAGTTTCCCGAGCCCCGACTCGCCCGCGCCGTGCGCGTGGGTCGCCTTGCGGATCCCGCGCGCCGTGCCGGTGAACGGCAGATGAAGGGCGCGCCCGACCGTCCGGCCCACTCGGCGGAGCGGCCCGGCAAGATCGTGGGATCGTGCGGACGACCGTGCGGCTGCCACTCCGTCATAGTGCCCCACGCCCCTGACTTGTGAACCGTGGCACGGCGGTCGGCGGTCCACGATCCGGGCCACTTGGGGCGGGCAGGTGGGCGGCGGGCGGCGGAGGGGGTAGCGTGCGTAGCGCGCCACCGGCGGAAGATCTCGGCCGCGCGCCTCTTCGGCATCCCGCAGAATGGATGACGATAGGTGTGCCCGAGAGACGCGAGACGAGGTCGGGCGCGGACGTCGATGCGGCCCTCTGGTCCGCTCCGCCCGCCGCCCGGGGCTCTTCGCTCCCGCTCCTCGGCCGGCGCACCCGTGAGACGGCGTAGGAGAGAAGCGAGACCTGTGAGTGCTGCGACGACGCGAAGCCGTACCCCGCGTACCCCCGACCGCCTGTGCGCCGAGGCGGTAGACCTGGCGAGGGAGGCCGCCGAAGAGGCCGCCGCACCCGGCATCGTCGGCGCCCATGTGGAGACCGTCGCCGAGGGCGACCGGGTCGTCACGCACTTCTTCGAGTGCAAGGAGCCCGGCTACCGGGGCTGGCGCTGGGCCGTGACGGTCACCCGGGCCTCCCGGGCGAAGAACGTCACCCTTGACGAAACCGTCCTGCTGCCCGGCTCCGACGCGCTCCTGGCCCCCGAGTGGGTGCCGTGGAGCGAGCGGCTGAGGCCGGGCGACATGGGCCCGGGGGACCTGCTGCCGACGGAGCAGGACGACCTGCGGCTCGAACCCGGGTACTCGGGCGAGGACGCTCCGCCGCCGAACTCCCCGGTCTCGGACGAGATGGTGGACCACCTCGACGTCGAGGACGCCGAGATCACCTCCCGTACGCCGTCCCGTGGCGCGATCTCGTCGGTCGCCGAGGAACTCGGCATGCGGCGCGCGCGGGTCCTTTCGCGGTACGGGCTGCACGTGGCGGCGGACCGCTGGGACGAGGCGTTCGGGGCGAAGACCCCGATGGCGCAGGCCGCGCCCGCGTCCTGTGACTCCTGCGCGTTCCTGGTGCCGCTGGCGGGGTCGCTGAAGCAGGCGTTCGGTGTCTGCGCGAACGAGTTCTCGCCCGCCGACGGGCGCGTGGTCTCGCTCTCGTACGGCTGCGGCGGTCACTCGGAGGCGGCGATCATGCCGAAGCCCCCGCGTCCGGCCCCGCCGGTGCTGGACTCGATGGGCGCGGACGCGTTCCCGCTCCGCCCGGCGAAGGACTCCGGCTCGACGACGGAACCGGACGGCACGTCCGAGGACCTCGGCCACTCGTAGCCTCCGGGGGCGCCGCCCAGGGACTTCTCCCCGGGCGCTGCCCAGGGACTCCTCCCTGGGCGCCGTCCGGTGACGACTCCGAGGGCGCCGTCAGGTGATGCCTCCGTGGGCGCCGTCCCCTGACTCTCCGGGGCGCCGCCGGGGACGCCTCCTCGGGCGCCGCCCAGCGATGCCCCCGCGGGCGCCACTCACTGTCGGCGCCCGTGTGAGACACCGCTCACCTGGGGCGATTACGGACAGCTGGGGTGGGAAGGCGCCATGGCCGAGGGTCATGTCCACGTGGGCGGGCCCACAGGGAGGCGCGGCGCGTCGGCACCCGGGCGCGCGGTACCTTCGGGCCCCGGCATCATCCCGCCCGCAGAGTGGAGTCAGACGTGAGCGTCAGCGTCAGGACGTCGACCGACGGAGCCGACCCCTTCGGCACCGCCCGGCTGCGGAGAGGCGTGCTCGATGCCTGGGGGGCCGGGCCGGCCCGGTTCCGCGAGGACGCCAACGCCGAGGAGGACCTCGCCCTCGGCGGCTACCGCGACCGCCTCGTCGTCGAGCTCGCCCAGAACGCCGCCGACGCCGCCCACCGCGCGGGCGTCACCGGACGGCTGCGGCTCACGCTCCACGACGCGGGCCCCGACGCGCCCGCCGTCCTCGCCGCCGCCAACACCGGCGCCCCGCTCGACGCGACCGGCGTCGAGTCGCTCTCCACCCTCCGCGCCTCCGCCAAGCGGAGCGAGTACGACACCAACGCCGTCGGCCGCTTCGGCGTCGGCTTCGCCGCCGTCCTCGCCGTCTCCGACGAGCCCGCCGTCCTCGGCCGGCACGGCGGCGTCCGCTGGTCCCTCGCCGAGGCCCGCGAACTGGCCGCCGACGTCGCCCGGCACAGCCCCGGCCTCGGGGACGAACTGCGCCGCCGTGACGGCCACGTACCGCTGCTGCGCCTCCCGCTGCCCGCCGAGGGCACCGCCCCCGACGGCTACGACACCGTCGTCGTCCTCCCGCTCCGGGACTCCGCCGCCGTCGGCCTCGCCGCCCGGCTCCTCGCCTCCATCGACGACGCCCTGCTGCTCACCCTCCCCGGTCTCGCCGAGATCGTCGTCGACACCCCGGAGGGCGTCCGGACGCTACGCCGCTCGGAGGCGGACGGCTACGTCCACATCGACGACTCCGCGACCGGCACCCACCGCTGGCGGACCGTCACCCACGGCGGCCCCCTCGACCCCGCGCTCCTGAAGGACCGGCCGGTCGAGGAGCGGCTGCGTCCGCACTGGTCGGTGACCTGGGCCGCGCCCGTGGACGCCGAGGGCGCCCCGCTGTTCCCCCGTACCGCGCCCGTCGTGCACGCCCCCACGCCCACCGACGAGCCCCTCGGGCTGCCCGCCCTCCTCATCGCCTCCCTCCCGCTCGACACCGCCAGGCGCCACCCGGCCCCCGGCCCGCTCACCGACTTCCTGGTCGGGCGCGCCGCCGAGGCGTACGCCGAACTCCTCGCCGACTGGCAGCCGGTGGCGACCGCCACCATCGACCTCGTGCCCGGCCCGCTCGGCAAGGGCACCCTCGACGGGGCGCTGCGCGAGGCGATCCTCCAGCGGCTGCCGCGCGTCGCGTTCCTGGCGCCCGAGGCGCCCTCGGAGGAGGTGCCCGCGCTGCGGGCGGTCGAGGCGGAGGTGGTGGAGGGCGCCGGACACGAGACCGTCGCCGTCCTCGCGGAGGTCTTCCCGACCCTGCTGCCCGCCGGTCTTGAGCGGCGGGTGGAGCTGCGCACGCTCGGCGTCGGCCGGGTCCCGCTGACCGAGGCGATCGACCGGCTCGCCGGGGTGGACCGGGCGCCGTCGTGGTGGTGGCGTCTGTACGACTCGCTGGCCGGGGTGGACCCCGACCGGCTCACCGGACTGCCCGTCCCCCTGGCCGTCCCCGCCGACGCCCCCGAGGACGCCAGGGTCCGTACGACCATCGGCCCCCGGCACGTCCTGCTGCCCCAGGAGGGCACCTCCGCCGACCTCACCCGCCTCGGCCTCAAGGTCGCCCACCCGGACGCCGCCCACCCTCTCCTGGAGAAGCTGGGCGCGCTCCCGGCCACGCCCCGCGCGGTCCTGACGACGCCCCAGGTGCGGGCGGCGGTCGCCGGTTCGCTCGACGCGGGGGAGATCTGGGACGAGGACGCGGACGCGCCGGACGCCGACGAGCTGGCCGAGACGGTGCTCGCGCTCGTCCGGGACGCGGAGCTCGAACCGGGCGACGAGCCGTGGCTCGGGGCGCTCGCCCTCCCGGACGAGGACGGGGAACTGGCGCCCGCCGGCGAACTGGTCCTGCCCGGCAGCCCCTTCGCCGCCGTGATGCGCGAGGACGAACTCGCCCTCTGTGACGCCGAGCTGGCCGAGCGCTGGGGCGAGCAGCCGCTCGCCGCCTGCGGGGTGCTGGCCGGCTTCGCCCTGGTCCGGGCGACCGACCTGGTCCTCGACCCGGACGAGCTGGAGCCCCGCGACGGGGACTTCGCCGAGCCCGACGACGCCGGGCTGCTGGACGCCGTCGACGTCTGGTGCGAGGACGTCCTCGACCGCCTCGCGGAGACGCCGGTGCCGCCGGTGGCGACCGAGATCGTCGCCGTACGGGATCTGGACCTGGTGGACGACGACGCCTGGCCGCAGGCGCTCGCGCTGCTCGCCCAGCCGCCGCTGCGGGACGCGCTCACCCAGCCCGTACGGGTCCTGATGCCGGACGGCACGACCGAGACCGTGCGGTCGTACACCGCCTGGTGGCTCCGCGACCATCCGGTCCTCGACGGCCGCCGCCCGGCCGGCCTGCGGGCCGCGGGCACTGACCCGCTCCTCATCGGCCTGTACGACTCCGCCGACGCGACCGGCTTCGAGGACGAGCAGGTCCTGCGGGCCCTGGGCGTGCGCACCTCGGTCCCGGCGCTCCTCGACGAGCCGGGCGGCGCCGCCGAGCTGCTCGGCCGTCTGGCGGACCCGGACCGGGAGGTGTCGGGCGCCCAGCTCCACGCCCTGTACACGGCCCTCGCCGACCTGGACCCCGAGCAGGTCACCCTCCCCGACGAGCTGCGCGCGGTCGTGGACGGCGAACTCGTCGTGGTCGACGCGGCCGAGGCCCTGGTCGCCGACGCCCCCGACCTGCTGCCGCTGGCGGGCGGCCTGCCCCTGCTCCCGGTCGCCCCGTCGCGCGCGGCGGAGCTCGCGGAGCTGTTCCAGGTCCGGCGGCTGAGCGAGTCCGTCGAGGCGGAGGTGACGACGGTCGGCGAGGAGCACGAGGTCCCGGCCTCGGTCCACGCCCTCCTCGGCCCGTCGACCCCGGACGCGTACGTCGAGCACGAGGAGCTCCGTGCGGCGGGCGTCGAACTGGACTGGCGCCGCACCCCCGACGGCACGATCCACGCCGCCACCCTGGAGGGCGTCGCCGCGGGCCTCGCCTGGGCGGCGGGCCAGTGGCCCCGCCGCTTCGAGGTGGCGGCCCTCCTGGAGGACCCGTCGAGGACGGCGGAGCTGGCGAGGGACCGGTGGTTCGACTAGGGCCCGTCCGTCGGGTCCGTCAGGCCCGTCAGGCCCGTCGGGCCGTTCAGCGGACGACGTCGAAGATCTGCTTCTGCAGGCCGTTCGCGTAGACCTCGTGCTCGACGAGCTTCAGCTGCTGGGTGTCCTTGTCGGTGGTGCTGAAGAGGCGCTTGCCCGCGCCGAGCAGGAGCGGGAAGACGAGCAGGTGGTAGCGGTCGACGAGGCCGGCGTCCGAGAGGGCCTGGTTGAGGGTCGCGCTGCCGTGGACGATGATCGGGCCGCCCTCGGTCTCCTTCAGGGCGGCGACCTCGTCGAGCGAGCGCAGGATGGTGGTCTCGCTCCAGTTGGTGACGAGGTCGTCGTCGGTGAGGGTGGTGGAGACGACGTACTTCGGCATCACCTTGTAGTCGGCGAACTCCGCCATGTCGGGCCACACTCCGCTGAAGGCCTCGTAGCTGGTCCGGCCGAGGAGGATCGCGGTGGCCTCCTTCTGCTCGTCGCCCTTGATGGCGTACGCCTCGGGGACGAAGTCGATGTCCTTGAACGTCCATCCGGAGTTGCGGTAGCCGGGCTCGCCGCCGGGGCCCTCCACGACACCGTCGAGGGAGATGAAGGCGGAGGTGATCAGGGTGCGCATGGTGGGTTCCTCGGGGTCTGGTGGCTGGCTGTCGTGACGTGTGAACTGGCTGTGCGAACTGTCTGTCTGAATGACTGTCGGCCCGCGCGAAACTCATCGGCGGCCCGCGCTTGACTCTGGATGCCGGACGACTGCATGGTGACACACCATGTGAGACGAAACGTCTCGTTTCGCTCAACTGGGGGCGCGGGTGCGTGGACGAGCACCACGACGCCCGTGTCGAGGACCTCGGTGCGCAGGTGCTTCAGGCGGCCCCGGAAGCGGTCGGTGGCGAGGGTTCCGCCGCCCGCGATCACGGGGGGGCACCCAGAGTTGGATCTCGTCCAGGAGGCCATGTGCCCACAAGGGTCTTGGCGACGGGGCCGAAGCCGTACATGAGGATGTCGCCGCCCGGCCACTCCTTGAGCTCGGCGAGCGCCTCGACGGCCCCGACCCGGGGCAGGACGGTGGTCGGGCCCCACGCGCCCCCGGTCAGGGTGGAGGAGGGTCACCCCAGCATCGAGGCGCGTGAACCGGCCGACAAGAACGGAAGCGAGCGCGCCGTGTTGAGCGTGGCTACACGACGAGGAAGAAGTCCGTTTCCCTGGAGAGCCTCGCGGACACGGTGCTCGTCACCCTCGCCGACGCCCCCGCTACCGAGGCTGATCGCAGTGCTCCCCCGTTTACGGGGGGAGGCGAAGCGATTTTCAGCGCTGCTCTGACCCGCAGGTCACAGCGGACGATTCTGTTGCTCGACGTACTGGCGGACGACCGACAGCGGAGCCCCGCCGACCGAGTCGGCGAAGTACGAGCCGGACCATAGCCGGTGCGCCCGCCAGTAGTGCCGGACCAGCTCCGGATACTCCTGGCGGAGCCTGCGCGAGCTGACGCCCTTGAGGCTGTTGACCAGCGTCGAGATGGCGACCTTCGGCGGGAAGTTCACAAGCAGGTGGACGTGGTTGTTCATGCCGTTGAACTCGACCAGCTCGGTCTCGAAGTCCCCGCAGACGCTTCGCATGATCTCCTCCATGCGCTTCAAGTGGGTGTTGGTGAAGACGTTGTGCCGGTACTTCGTCACGAAAACCAAGTGCGCGTGCATGACGAACGCGCAATGCCTGCCAGTGCAGATGTTCTGACACTCAGCCATAAATCAACTGCAGTACGGTCATTGGTATGCAGCTCAGGTACTCCTTCCGCGTGTACCCGGACGCCCTCCAGCGCACAGCGTTGGCGAAGGCGTTCGGGTGCGCCCGCGTGGTCTGGAACGACGGGCTGCGCCTGCGGCAGGACGCCTACAAGCAGGGCACCGAACGGCCGAAGGCGGCCGAGCTGTCGAAGAGGTTGGTCACCGAGGCGAAGAAGACCGAGGAACGGGCCTGGCTGTCCGAGGTATCGGCCGTGGTCCTCCAGCAGTCCCTTCGGGACCTGGAGACCGCATACGCCAACTTCTTCGCCTCGAAGAACGGCACCCGCAAGGGCACGAAGATCAAGCCGCCGAAGTTCAAGAAGAAGACCAGCCGCCAGGCGATCCGGTTCACCACCAACGCCCGCTTCTCGATCGCCGAGGACGGCCGTCTCCGGCTGCCGAAGATCGGCGACGTCAAGGTCCGCTGGTCCCGGGAACTCCCCTCCGCACCTTCGTCCGTGACCGTGATCAAGGACGCGGCCGGAAGGTACTTCGCGAGCTTCGTGGTGGAGACCGAGGACCATCCGCTGCCGGATCTGGACCTGGACGACGCCGAGACCGGCATCGACCTGGGCCTGTCCACCTACGCGGTCCTGCGCGGCAGGAAGATCACCTCTCCGAGGTTCTTCCGCCGCCAGGCCAAGAAGCTCAAGCGGGCACAGCGCAAGCTGTCCCGCGCCAAGGAGGGATCGAACAACCGGCGCAAGGCCAAACTCGCCGTAGCGAAAGTCCATGCCCGCATCGCCGACCAGCGACGCGACTTCATCGAGCAGGAAACCACCAAGATCACGCGCGAGAGCCAAGCCGTGTACCTGGAGGACCTGAACGTGAAGGGCATGGGCACCGCCAAGGGCAAGCGCGGCAAGTCCGTCCACGACCAGTCCCTCGGCATGTTCGCCCGCACCCTCGAAAACAAATGCGCACGGTACGGGCGCACCTTCGCCAAGGTCTCCCGCTGGTTCCCCAGCACACAACTGTGCTCGGCCTGCGGGTCGATCGAGGGACCGAAGGGACTGGAAGGACTCAAGGTCCGCAACTGGGTGTGCTCCTGCGGAGCCGTCCACGACCGGGACGAGAACGCCGAACTCAACCTCCGCCGTGAAGGACGGCGCATCGTGGCCGAGGGACGCCCGGACACGTAAAACGCCTGCGGAGCCCACGTAAGACCCGGCACGCCGGGCAGCGGACGATGAAACAGGAACCACTACGCACGTGCTGGAAACAGCGGCGGCACGGTGGGAATCTCCCGCCTTGAGGCGGGACGAGCGTCAATGGATGGACCGTCACTTCCCCCGCCGTACCCCGGCAGGCCGCCCCGTCCCGCAGGGGCCCGCGGCGCACTACTGGCCCGAGATCCCCGTGTACGTCGCCGCCGGCGCGGGCGTCAGCGCCGTCGCCGCCCGCGCGGAGCGGTTCCACGCCCGCCCCGGCGTGACCTTCGTCCCGTTACGGGACGCCTCGACCGTCGACTACGGACCGATGTGGCCCACGGCGGGCCGCAACCCGCTGCTCGCCCCCTTCCTGGACGTCCTCGACGAACTCGCGCCGCCGACGGCGGCCACCTGGCCCTGTGGGTGCCCGCCCGACGGGGGACGCGGGCGGGCGTGAGCGGTGCGTCCGTGGAGCCGGGAGCCGCACGGGCCTACATTCCGGGTCCATGACGCAGCAGAAGGCCGGCCTCCTGGACGGCGCGGCGCCCGCCCCGGACGCGAACCCGGCCACCGGATCCGCCCGGTCCCGGGCCCCGCGGCCGTGGCACTCGCGCACCGCGCTCGCGGCGGTCTGGGCGCTGACCCGGATCGTCATGGTGTACCTGCTCGTCCAGGACGACATCGGGGTCAGCAACGTCTCCTCCGAGGTGGAGTTCCTCTACCCCCGCTGGTCGCAGCAGCTCGCGGACGGCTCCTACCCGGTCGGTGACGTCACCTGGCAGTACCCGCCGGGCGCGGGGCTGCTGTTCCTGTCGCCCTCGCTCCTGCCCTTCCTCGACTACTTCGCCGCGTTCCTGGCACTCACGCTCCTCGCCGACGTGGTCGTCGCGGTCGCGCTGGCCCGCCCCGGCCGCGGGCTCGCGGGCGCCTGGCTGTGGACCGCCGGGCTGCCGCTGCTCCTGAACCTTCCGCACGGCCGGTTCGACATCCAGGTGACCGCCCTCGCCGTCCTCGCGCTGCTCGCCGGACGCCGCAGCCCGCGCCTCGGCGGGGCGTTCGCCGCGGTCGGCGCGCTGATCAAGGTGTGGCCGCTGCTCACCCTGATCGGGCTCGAACGGGGCCGTGCGACCAAGGACGCCTGGGTCTCGGCCGCCGCGACCGCCGCGGCCCTCCTGACCGTCCTGGCCCTCGCCTTCCGGCACAGCTTCGACTTCCTGCAGCAGCAGGGCGCCCGGGGCGTCCAGATCGAGTCGCTGGGCGGCACCGTGCTGTCGCTGATGCGGGCGTCGGGGCTGCCCATCTGGGTCGAGACGCGGTACGGCGCCCTGGAGTTCGCCGGCGAGCACGTGGCGAGCGTGGCGCAGCTGTCGCTGATGCTGACGGCGGCGGCCTTCGGCTGGCTGATGCTCTGGCGGGGCCGGGCCTCACGCCGGACGGACGCGACCCCCTTCGACGCGGCGCTCACGGCGGTCCTGCTCTTCACCGTCACCAGCCGCGTGATCAGCCCCCAGTACATGGTCTGGCTCCTGGGCCTGGCCGCCGTCTGCCTCACCTCCCGCCGCACCACGCAGCGCCCGGTGGCCTGCCTCCTGCTCGCCGCGACGGCCATGACGGCGCTCGCCTTCCCGACGTACTACCTGGAGGTCATGCAGGGTTCCGCCCTGGGGAACACGCTGATGGTCCTGCGCAACGGGCTGCTGCTGGTGGCGGCGGTGGTGTCCTGCCGACGACTGTGGACGGCGACGACCGAGCGGGGTACGTCAGCGCCTGCGGCGACCGAAGAGAACCGCGGCGGCGCCCAGGGCGATGACCGAGCCGCCGATGACGGCGAGCGTGGTCGCGCCCGCCGTGCCGGTGTCGGCCAGTTCACCGCCGGCGGGGGCGGGGGTGGGCGCGGGGGTCGGTGACGCCGTGGTGGCCGGGGGAGTCGTCGGCGCGGTGGTGGTCGGCGTGGGCGTCGGTGCAGGCCTCTGCGACGTGGTGGGCGTGGGTGTCGGCGCCGGCGTGGGTGTCTTCGTCGGGGGTGTCGAGGCGTGCGTGATGCGGAAGACGTCGTTGGCATGGGCGTAGCCGCGGCAGTCGACATGCTTGCCCGTGTCCGGGAAGCGGTAGACGTCCGCGAACGCGCCCGAGAGGGCGAACTCCGCGAAGGTGAGGTCGGCGGGGAGTTCGGCGAGTGCCTGGACGCGCAGCTCGTACGTCCGGGTCGTCCCCGCCTCCAGGAGCGCGACCTCGTCGACGTTCGTCGGGCCCGACCCCAGGTCGCGCCAGCTGCCGTCGGCCGCCTTCACCTGCGCCTTCACATAGTCGCGCAGGTCGTACTCGGGGAACTCGACCTGGTTCCACGGGTAGGCGTTCACCCGCACGCCGGGCAGGTCCTCGGCGGAGACGTTGGTCACCGAGCCCTTGACCGGGTGCCAGCCGCTGCCCGCGACAAGGGACTCCGGGATCACGTCGACCTTCGCGGTGAGCGCGTCCTGCTCGTAGTCCCCGAACGCGGTCGAGACGTCCGTGCAGGAGGGCAGCTCGGCCGGGGGCTCCGCCGCGTGGGCGGCGGGGGCGACGAGGAGAAGGGCGGCGGCGGTCGCTGCCACGGTGGCGGCCGGGCGGAGTCTCATCGGGGTTCCCTCCCACAGGCGTCCCATGACACCTGTGGGAGGGAGACCCGGCCGATCTTGGAAAGGTTGTACGTCCCGTCAGCTCCGGTCGGGTCCCGTCAGGCCGGGAACCTGTGGTCCACCCAGCGGAAGGTGAACTCGATGAGCGCCGCGCCCGCCGCCGCGATCGCGACCGCCGTCCACGGCATCGTCACGCCCACCAGCTTCAGGGCGAAGAAGTCCTGGAGCCAGGGCACGACGAGGACGAGGAGGAACGCGCCGCCCATGGTGGCGACCAGGGCGATGCGCCACCAGGTGTAGGGGCGGGCGATGATCGCCAGGACCCACATGGAGACCAGGAAGAGGGTCAGCGTCGCCGCGCTCGTCTCGGCGTCCAGGGCGCCGGGGCCGCTGTAGTACGAGCGGGCCACCAGGTACGTGGCGAAGGTTGCCGCCGCCGCGACGATGCCGCCGGGGATCGCGTACCGCATCACCCGTTTCACGAAGTGCGGCTTCGCGCGCTCCTTGTTGGGGGCGAGCGCGAGGAAGAAGGCCGGGACGCCGATCGTGAGGGTGGACAGCAGCGTCAGGTGCCTCGGCAGGAACGGGTACTCGACCTGGCTGCAGACCACCAGGACGGCGAGGAGGACGGAGTAGACCGTCTTCGTCAGGAAGAGGGTCGCGACCCGGGTGATGTTGCCGATGACCCGGCGGCCCTCCGCGACCACCGAGGGCAGCGTCGCGAAGGAGTTGTTCAACAGGACGATCTGGGCGACCGCGCGCGTCGCCTCCGAGCCCGAGCCCATCGAGACGCCGATGTCGGCGTCCTTGAGCGCGAGCACGTCGTTGACGCCGTCGCCGGTCATGGCCACCGTGTGGCCGTGGGACTGGAGCGCGCCGACCATGTCCCGCTTCTGCTGCGGGGAGACCCGGCCGAAGACGGTGTTGCGGTCGAGTTCGTCGGCCATCGCGGCCTGCTCGGTGGGCAGCCGGCGGGCGTCCACCGTGTGTTCGGCGCCGGGCAGGCCGAGCTTGCCCGCGACCGCCCCGACCGAGACCGCGTTGTCGCCGGAGATGACCTTGGCGGCGACGTTCTGGTCGGCGAAGTAGGCGAGCGTGTCCGCCGCGTCGGGGCGCAGCCGCTGTTCGAGGACGACGAGGGCCGTCGGGTGCGCGTCGGAGGCGACCTCGGGGGAGTCGAGCTCGCGCGCGGTGCGGGCGAGGAGCAGGACGCGGAGCCCCTGCTCGTTGAGGTGGTCGATCTCGTCGAGGGTCGGGTCGCTGGCCTTCAGGAGCACGTCGGGGGCGCCGAGCAGCCAGGTCGAGGAGTCGCCGTTGCCCTCGCTGAAGGCGGCGCCGCTGTACTTGCGGGCGGAGGAGAACGGCAGCGACTCGGTGCAGCGCCACTCCTCCGCGTCCGGGTAGGCGTCGATGATGGCCTGGAGGGAGGCGTTGGGGCGCGGGTCGGACTCGCCGAGGGCGCCGAGGACCTTCCGTACGTACGTCTCGTCGCTGCCGTTCAGCGCGCGCAGTTCGGTGACGTCCATGCCGCCCTCGGTGAGGGTGCCCGTCTTGTCGAGGCAGACGACGTCGACGCGCGCGAGCCCTTCGATGGCCGGCAGTTCCTGCACGAGGCACTGCTTGCGGCCGAGCCGGATCACGCCGATCGCGAAGGCGACGGAGGTGAGGAGGACGAGCCCCTCGGGGATCATCGGCACGATGCCGCCGACGGTCCTGGCCACGGACTCCTTGAAGTCGGTGTCCTTGACGACGAGCTGGCTGATGATGAGGCCGATCGCGGTCGGGACCATCATCCACGTCACGTACTTGAGGATCGTGGAGATGCCGGAGCGCAGCTCGGAGTGGACGAGGGTGAAGCGGGAGGCCTCCTCGGCGAGCTGGGCGGCGTACGCCTCGCGCCCGACCTTGGTGGCGGTGAACGCGCCGCCGCCCGCGACCACGAAGGAGCCCGACATCATCGTGTCGCCGGGCTTCTTCACCACCGGGTCGGCCTCGCCGGTGAGCAGCGACTCGTCGACCTCCAGGTTGTCGACCTCGGCCACCTCGCCGTCGACGACGACCTTGTCGCCGGGGCCGAGCTCGATGAGGTCGCCGAGGACGATCTCGGAGGTGGAGACCTCGGTGGCGGCTCCGTCGCGGCGGACGGTGGGTTTGGCCTCGCCGATGACGGCGAGGCCGTCGAGGGTCTTCTTGGCGCGCAGTTCCTGGATGATGCCGATGCCGGTGTTGGCGATGATCACGAAGCCGAAGAGGCTGTCCTGGATCGGTGCGACGAAGAGCATGATCACCCAGAGCACGCCGATGATCGCGTTGAAGCGGGTGAAGACGTTGCCGCGGACGATGTCGACGGTGGAGCGCGAGCTGCGGACGGGGACGTCGTTGACCTCGCCGCGCGCGACGCGTTCGGCGACTTCGGCGGAGGTCAGTCCGGCGGCCCGGTGGACGACGGGGACGGGTGGTTCGTCCGCGGTGTGCTCGCCGCCGCCGGTGTCGATCTTCGCCCGCTGAGTCATGGTTCCGACGGTACGACCGGAAGCGAGCGTTCACCTGCCGGGCAGGGTGAACATCAGACCGCGGGAGGACCGAAATCGTCCCGGGGTACTACGGCCGGGTCCCCGGGCTTCGTGGTCGGGCCGCCGGGCTCCGTGGCCGGGTCCCCGGGCTTCGTGGTCGGGCCGCCGGGCTCCGTGGCCGGGTCCCCGGGCTTCGTGGTCGGGCCGCCGGGCTCCGTGGCCGGCTCCCCGGGCTTCGTGGTCGGGCCGCCGGGTCCTACGGCTGGGACGGCTCCGCGTCGGTCGACTCCGGGTCCGCCGCCTTCGCCGCCTCCGCGCGCTTGATCGCCGCGTCCCGCTTCCGTACGTACCAGATGCCGATCAGCCCGAGGCCGCCACCGGCCAGGCACGTCCAGACCCACCAGGTCAGGTCCCGGTCGTCGAACCAGCCGTAGAAGGGGACCTGGACGAGGAAGAGCACGAACCAGAGGATCGTGCCGCCCGTGATGGTGCCGACGACCGGCCCCTCCAGGGGCTCGGGCGCCTCGTGCTTGGGGGTCCACTTCGCCATGCGGTCAGTCTAGGCGCCGATTCCGAGGGTCTACGCGCGGAGATGGACGCTCGCTCGTTCATGTGTTCATACTGAAACGGTTTGCTTCTGGCGGGTTTCCTTCGTATGAACCGCCAATCACGACCCCCACGAGGAACCCCATGAGCACCACGGCCACCGCCAAGGCCATGCCCCCCGCCCCGGAGGACGGCACTCCCCCCTCCGGTGGACTCGACCGCTTCTTCAAGATCTCCGAGCGCGGCTCCACCGTCGCCCGCGAGGTCCGCGGCGGTTTCGCCACCTTCTTCGCGATGGCCTACATCATCGTGCTGAACCCGATCATCCTCGGCAGCGCCAAGGACATGTACGGGCACCAGCTCGACAGCGGCCAGCTGGTCACCGCGACCGTGCTCACCGCGGCCTTCACCACGCTCCTCATGGGCGTCATCGGCAACGTCCCGATCGCCCTGGCCGCCGGCCTCGGCGTCAACACGGTCGTCGCGCTGCAGCTCGCGCCCCGGATGTCCTGGCCGGACGCCATGGGCATGGTCGTCCTCGCCGGCCTCGTCGTGATGCTGCTCGTCGCGACCGGTCTGCGCGAGCGCGTGATGAACGCCGTCCCGGTCGGCCTGCGCAAGGGCATCGCGATCGGCATCGGCCTCTTCATCATGCTCATCGGCCTCGTCGACTCGGGCTTCGTCTCCCGTATCCCCGACGCCGCGCACACCACCGTCCCGCTCCAGCTGGGCGCCGACGGCCACCTCAACGGCTGGCCGGTCCTGGTCTTCATCCTCGGCACGCTGCTCACGCTCGCGCTGATCATCCGCAAGGTGCCGGGCGCCATCCTCATCTCGATCGTCGTGATGACGATCGTGGCGATGGTGATCAACGCCGTGGCGGACATCCCGTCCTGGGGCCTGACCACCCCGACCTGGCCCGGCAACCCGGTGGCCTCGCCCGACTTCGGGCTCGTCGGTCAGGTGAGCCTCTTCGGCGGCTTCGAGAAGGTCGGGATGCTCACCGGCGTCCTGTTCGTCTTCACCGTGCTGCTGTCCTGCTTCTTCGACGCGATGGGCACCATCCTCGGTGTCGGCGACGAGGCGAAGCTGATCGACAAGGACGGCGACTTCCCCGGCATCAACAAGGTCCTGCTCGTCGACGGCCTGGCGGTCGCCTCCGGCGGCGCGACCTCGTCCTCCGCCACCACCTGCTTCGTGGAGTCCACGGCGGGCGTCGGCGAGGGAGCCCGTACCGGCCTCGCCTCGGTGGTCACCGGCGCGCTGTTCTCGGTGGCGCTGTTCCTCACGCCGCTCGCCACGATGGTCCCGTCCCAGGCGGCGACGCCCGCGCTGCTCGCGGTCGGCTTCCTGATCCTGGCCGGTTCGATCAAGGAGATCGACTGGAGCGACTTCACCATCGCGGTGCCGGCGTTCCTGGCGATGGTGATGATGCCGTTCACGTACTCCATCACCAACGGCATCGGCATCGGCTTCATCGCGTTCAGCGTGCTGCGGCTCGCGACCGGCCGGGGCCGCGAGGTCCCGGTGGCGATGTACGTGGTGTCGGCGGTCTTCGTCTTCTACTACGCGATGCCGGCGCTCGGCCTCACGTAGCCCTCACGCGAGCGGTCATGTCGTCGGAGCGGTGTCCGCGGGCTTCTCCAGCCCGTAGAACTTCTCCGTCTCGTCGACGGCCGACTTGAACCGTTCGTCGAAGTCATCGCGGATGAGCGTCCGGACCACATAGTCCTGGACGCTCATTCCGCGTTTGGCGGCGTGTCCCTTGAGACGGTCGAGCAGCTCACCGTCGATGCGCAGGCTGAGCACGGTCGATCCCATGCCCGTCAGGGTCGCGGCACGGACATCTCCGGTGCGTCACTTTCCGAATACATCTCACTCGTTTGGGTGACAGATTCGGTCGCCACCCTTCCGAATGGTATTTAGAGCGTCTAATGAGTTACGCTAAGGACTATGCCTGACCTGTCCCACGGCACCGCCGACGACGCCGCCGTGAACGCGCTCCGCTCCGCCGTCATGCGCCTCAGCCGACGACTCAAGCACCAGCGCGTCGACGAGTCGCTGAGCCCCACCGAGATGTCGGTGCTCGGCACCCTGGCCCTCTGCGGATCCGCCACCCCCGGTGAGCTGGCCCGCAAGGAGCACGTCCAGCCGCCGTCGATGACCCGCATCGTCGCGCTGCTCGAAGCCAAGGGACTGGTCAGGCTTGAGCCTCACCCCGACGACCGCAGGCAGAAGGTCGTCAGCCAGACCGAGCAGGCCGAAGCCATGCTCGAAGAGTCCCGCCGCAAGCGGAACGCCTGGCTGGCCTCCCTCGCCGAGGGCCTGGACGAGGACGAATGGGCCAAGCTGCGCGCGGCCGCCCCCGTCCTGGAGAAGCTCGCACACCTCTGACCCTCGACGCCGAGGAGGCGACGCACTTTGAGTACGGGACCCGGAGCAGACTCCGCACCCGTCCATAAACCCGCAACCACCACCCGCGGTCGGGGGGAAACCTTCTCCTCGCTCCGTATCCGCAACTACCGGCTGTTCTTCACCGGTGCCATCGTCTCCAACACCGGCACCTGGATGGCCCGCATCACCCAGGACTGGCTGGTCCTGAGCCTCACCGGCTCCGCCGCCGCCGTCGGCATCACGACGGCGCTGCAGTTCCTGCCGATGCTGCTCTTCGGCCTCTACGGCGGCGTCATCGCCGACCGCTACCCGAAGCGGCGCATCCTCCTCGTCAGCCAGGCCGCCCTCGGCCTCTGCGGACTCACGCTCGCCGTCCTGACGCTCTCCGGCCACATCCACGTCTGGCACGTCTACCTGGTCGCGTTCCTGCTCGGCATGGTCACCGTCGTCGACAACCCGACCCGGCAGTCCTTCGTCTCCGAGATGGTCGGCCCCGACCAGCTGCGCAACGCCGTCTCGCTGAACTCCGCGAACTTCCAGTCCGCCCGGCTCGTCGGCCCCGCCGTCGCCGGTCTGCTGATCGCCACGGTCGGCAGCGGCTGGGCCTTCCTCCTCAACGGACTGTTCTTCCTCGCCCCGCTCACCGGCCTGCTGATGATGCGTCCGGCGGAGTTCCACAAGGTGGAGCGCGCGCCGAGAGGCAAGGGCCAGCTGAGAGAGGGGCTCCGCTACGTCGCCGGGAGACCGGAGCTGATCTGGCCGATCGTCCTCGTGGGCTTCATCGGCACCTTCGGCTTCAACTTCCCGATCTGGCTCACGGCCTTCTCCGAGGAGATCTTCCACGTCGGCGCGGGCACGTACGGCTTCCTGAACACGCTCCTGGCGGCCGGCTCCCTCGCGGGCGCGCTCTACGCCGCCCGGCGCGGCTCCACCCGGCTGCGGACGCTGGTGGTCGCGGCGGTCGTCTTCGCCGTCCTGGAGATCGCGGCGGCGCTGTCGCCCGCCTTCTGGCTGTTCGCGCTGCTGCTCGTGCCGATCGGCATGTTCGGCCTCACGGTCAACATCACCGCCAACTCGGCCGTCCAGCTCGCCACCGACCCGGCGATGCGGGGCCGCGTCATGAGCCTCTACATGATGGTCTTCGCGGGCGGTACGCCGATCGGCGCGCCGCTGCTCGGCTGGATCACGGACACCTACGGCCCGAGAGTCGGCTTCGCGACGGGCGGCCTGGTCTCCCTCGTGGCGGCCGGCACGATCGGCCTGATCCTGGCCAGGGTCGGCGGCCTGCGGATGGACCTGGGCTGGCACCACGGCCACCCGCGCGTCCGCTTCGTACCGCGAGAGCGGCTGGCGACGGCGGCGTAGCCCTCGGGCGGGCGGCGGGGCCGGGTAGGGGCGGGGCGGGGTTCTCCCGGGCGCGGGGTGCGGGGGTCTTCCCGCGCCCCGGCCAAGGGCTCCCGCCCCGGCCAAGGGCTCCCGCCCCGGCCACCGGCTCCCGTCCGGTCAGGCACCGCCCGTCCGGCTCGGGCGCCGCCCGCCCCGCCCCACCCTCACCCCCACCTCACCCCACCCCTCAGACCCGCTGTTCCAGCACCTGCCCCGGCCAGGCGTCGTCGCCCACCGTGAAGGACTCCGTGCGGGTGAAGCCCTGGCTCTCGTAGTACGCCACCAGGCGCCCCTCGCTGCCCGCGAAGCAGTCCACGCGCAGCAGCGAGAGGCCCTGGCGGCGGGTCTCCTCCACGGCGTGCGCGAGCAGCGCCGCGCCCACGCCGCGGCCGTGGAACTTCTCGTCGGTCGCCAGGATGTGGACGTACACCTCGGGCTCGTCGGCCGGCGCGACGTACGGCGCCGGGTGCGGGGTCAGGGTGAGCGTGCCCGCCGGGACGCCGTCGATCTCCGCGATCCACGGGGTGCCCTCGGCCACGATCTCCTCGACCCGCCGCACCGACTTCTCGCTGCCGGACCACGGCCGGGTGCCCCACTGGTCGGTGATCTCCTTGCCGTTCAGCCAGACGACCGCGCTGTCGAGCAGCGCGAGTATCGCGGGGACGTCCTCCGCCCCGCCCTTCCTGATGGTGATCTCCATCCGGCCGAGCGTAGTCGTACAACCCTTCGGGCGAACCGGCTGTCTGGAAGGGGGAATCCATGTCGTTGGGGAGGAATCCACCTTGCGTTCAGCTCTGTCGCGTCGTGTCTCGGTTTCGGTGGGCGTCGTCCTCGCGGTCGCGGCCCCGCTCCTCTCGGTGCCCGCCACCGCCACGGCCGCCACCACCACCGTCACGGCCGTCCCGGCTGCCACGACCGCCACCGCTCCGATCAACGTCCCCTTCCTGGCGTCGGGCGGACAGGTGATCGGTGCCGGGAAGACCGGGTTCCTCACCCGGGACGCGGACCATGTCGAGCGGTGGACGCGGTACGCGGACGGCGTGTCGAAGGTCGTCGGCTCCGCGGAGTTCGGCGTCATCGGTTCGGCCTCGGACGTCGTGCTCCTCACCAAGGCCAGGTTCGGCCGCTACGGCACCGAGTCGGCGACGGCGTACGACATGGAGACCGGCGCGGCCCCTGTCACGTTCGGCGGGTTCGCGGGGCAGGCCACGAACGCGGTGGGCACCGCGCTCTTCGAGGAGGACATGGACGGCGGCATCCACCTCGTCACCCCGGCGGGGGGCCGCCCCGTGGCCGGGCTTGAGAAGCCGAACCACGTCTCCTCCTCCTTGTACGTCGCCGACAGCCTGCCGGGGGCCGCTCTCGCGATCCGTCTGCTCGAGAGCTCGGACAGCGCGGACCTGGTCGTCGTCGACATCGCCGGCGCCCGCGTCAGCGAGAGGTACCTCACGACCCCGAAAGCCTCCGTGTGGGGCGCCTCGATCACGCCGGACCGCGTCGTGTGGGTGGAGCGGAAGGACGGGAAGTCCGTCCTCGCCACCGCCGAACGCGGCTCGACCGAGGTCACGCGCGAGCCGCTGTCCGACGCCGGCATCGCGCCGGTCAACGGCGGCCTCCTCGGGGACTGGCTCGTGTCGAACGCCGACGGCGGGGCCTCGGGTGGGCTCACCGTCCACCCGCTCGCCGGAGGCGCCCCCGTCCGGCTCCTGGACCACGCCGAGAGCGTCCGGAAGTCGGGCGACGGCTCTCTGCTGGCCCTAGGGACCACCGCCGACCGCGGGCCGGGCGTCTACCGGGTCGCCCTCGGAGCGGACGGGAAGCCGGCCGCCGAGCTGATCGCCTCCACCGGCGAGCCCCCGGCGCCCACGACTCCGGTCAGCTTCGTGAGCGCGTCCGTCCCGGCCACCCTCAACCTCGACGGTATCGCCAAGACCCCTCTGAGCTGGAAGTTCTCCACCAGCAAGGTCGACCTCAAGATCGAGTTCGACTACCGGCCCGAGCTGGGAGAAGGCGCGGAGTCGTTCGTCACGAACCTCCGCCCCCGCACCACCGGCACGGGCGTCCTCCCCGACGGCTCCCTGGGCATCGACTGGGCAGGGGAGGTCGGGTACTTCGGCGAGGGACTGAAGTCGGCTCCCAACGGCACGTACGACTGGACCGTGACCGCGAGGCCCTGGAACGGAATGCCGCCCGTCAAGGCCACCGGAACCTTCGAGGTGAAGCGTTCGCCGCATGCGCACGACTACACCGCCAACGGCTCGTCGGACGTGTTCGCGCGCCGGGCCGACGGCGAACTCGACGTGTTCGACACGCGGTGGGACGACGCCACGGGGCGGCTCGTCACCGGTCAGAAGCACGGCTACGTGGTGTGGAGCACCGACTGGAACGCCTACGACCGCGTCGAGACCACCGGTGACGTCGCCGGCGACCAGGTCCTCGACATCGTCGCCCGCGACAAGGCCGGAGTCCTCTGGCTGTACGAGGGCGAGAACGTCCGGTCGGGCAGCGCGCCCCGGCGGATCGGCGGCGGCTGGGGTGTCTACCAGCACCTCGCGGGCGGCAGCGATCTGACCGGTGACGGGCGGGCGGACCTGGTCGCCGTGGAGAAGGCGGGTGACCTGTACCTGTACGAGGGGACCGGGACCGCGTCCGCGCCGTTCAAGCCGCGCAAGAAGATCGGTTTCGGGTGGGGCGTCTACAACGAGCTGGTCGCCGTGGGCAACGTCGCCGGCGCCCCGGCCGGTGACCTCATCGCCCGGGACACGTCCGGGGTCCTCTGGCTGTACCTGGGCAAGGGCGACGGCACGTACGCGCCCCGCGTCAAGATCGGCGGAGGCTGGAACGAGTACCGGGACATCGTCGGGATCGGCGACGCGAACAAGGACGGCCGCCCCGACCTGTACACGCGGAGCACGTCGGGCAAGGCGTACTTCTACGCAGGTACGGGCAGCTGGCGGGCGCCCTTCGCACCCCGGGCCGCGACGACGGTCGGCGTGCCCGAGGCCGGCCTGACGTACAACAAGGTGTTCTGACACCCGGTGGGCCCGGGGCGAACGGCGGTCACCGCCCTCCGACGTCCGCCCCGGCCTGCCAGACTTCGCGCATGAGGCTTTTCGCGGCCGTTCTGCCGCCCGAGGAACAGCTGACCGAACTCTCCAGGGTCCTGGACCGGCTGGACCGTCTGCCCGGGACCGAAGCGCTGCGCTGGACCTCCCGGCCCGGCTGGCACTTCACGCTCGCGTTCATGGGCGAGGTCGACGAGGAGCTGCTCCCCGACCTCCACACGCGGCTCGCCCGCGCCGCGCACCGCACGGAACCGTTCGGCCTGCGGCTGCACGGCGGCGGGCACTTCGGCCGGGCGGTGCTGTGGACGGGCGCCGCCGGGGACCTGGACGGGATGCGGCTGCTCGCCGAGCGCGCCGACGCCGCGGCCCGCCGCGCGGGCGTCCCCATGGACGAGCACCGCCGCTACCAGGCCCACCTGACCGTCGCCCGCTCCCGCGACGGCATCGACCTGCGCCCGTTCGTCGACGCGATGGCCGCGTTCGAGGGCACCCGCTGGCAGGTCTCCGAGCTGGCCCTGGTCCGCAGCAACCTCCCGACCGGCGGCGTACCGGGCGAGCAGCCCCGCTACGAGACGGTCGGCACCTGGCCCCTGGGCGGGGCGGTCGACCCTCCGGGTTAACCTCGATACGTGGACCCGAAGACTCGTAACCGGATCATGGCCGGTGTGCTCGTGCTGATGTTCGCGATCGTCGCGGTGTCGTCGGTGCTCGGCCAGTAGCCGACCAGGCCTCGGCCTCGACCAGGCCTCGGCCTCGGCCGAGCACCGACGACCGCCGCCTACCAGGCGAAGGCCTCCGGCGAGGGCCCAGGCCCGGGGAAGACCTCGTCGAGCCCGGCCAGCACCTCGGCCGAGAGTTCCAGCTCGACCGCGCGCAACGCGCCCTCCAGCTGCTCCGCCGTGCGCGGTCCGACGATGGGACCGGTGACCTGGGGCCGGGTGAGCAGCCAGGCGAGCCCCACTTCACCGGGTACGAGACCGTGCTTGTCGAGCAGGTCCTCGTACGCCTGGATCCGGCCGCGCGCGGCCGGGTCGGCGAGGACCTCCGCGGCCCGCCCGCTCGCGCGCCGGCCGCCCTGCTCCTGCTTCTTGATGACGCCGCCCAGCAGCCCGCCGTGCAGCGGGGACCAGGGGATGACGCCCAGGCCGTACTCCTGCGCTGCCGGCAGCACCTCCATCTCGGCGCGCCGCTCGTACAGGTTGTACAGGCACTGCTCGCTGACGAGACCGACCATGCCGCGCCGGGCGGCGGCCTCGTTCGCCTGGGCGATCTTGTAGCCGGGGAAGTTGGAGGAGGCGGCGTAGAGGATCTTGCCCTGCTGGATCAGGACGTCGATCGCCTGCCAGATCTCCTCGAAGGGGGTCAGGCGGTCGATGTGGTGGAACTGGTAGACATCGATGTAGTCGGTGCCGAGCCGCTTGAGCGAGGCGTCGACGGCGCGGCGGATGTTCAGGGCGGAGAGCTTGTCCTCGTTGGGCCAGGTGTCGGCCTCGCGGGACATCGAGCCGTAGACCTTGGTGGCGAGGACCGTCTTCTCCCGCCGTCCGCCGCCCTGGGCGAACCAGCTGCCGATGATCTCCTCGGTGCGGCCCTTGTTCTCACCCCAGCCGTAGACGTTGGCCGTGTCGAAGAAGTTGATGCCCGCGGCGAGCGCGGCGTCCATGATCGCGTGGCTGTCGGCCTCGTCCGTCTGCGGGCCGAAGTTCATCGTGCCGAGGACGAGTCGGCTGACCTTGAGTCCGGTGCGTCCGAGCTGCGTGTACTTCATGGTCCCCAAGCCAATCCCTTGGAGCCCGCTCCAGGCAAGAGGGTTCCTCGGGGAGCCTCTTTATGCGACAACGCGCATAGTCGCGTCCCTGCATGGACGGCGGGTGACGGCTCTCCGTACGGTCGTCCATGACGGCTTTGAAGGTGGCTGCGAGCGAGGGGGTTTCGCATGGCGCGTGAAGAACTGACCCGGCTCACGGGGAACGGGAACGGTCAGTGCGGAGAGGACGACTGCCCGAACGTCTACCGCACGGAGTCGGGGTCTTTCGTGGTTCAGGGAGAACTGTCCGCGGTGTTCACCCCGCCGCAGGGAGAGGGCCTGGTCGAGATTCCGGAGAGCGTGCTTCGGGAGGCGTTCCGTGCTCTTGGATGGTGACGAATGGCGGGCCATGTTCCGGGAATTCCGGTCGGAGGCATGGCGGTTGGAGACCCTGCCCCAGTACCTCGTACCGCAGGAGAGGGAAGAGCTCGACGCTTTCCGGTCCGGGAAGCGGATCGATCCGCACACCTACGTGTCTGCGTACGCCGAGGATCTGAAGCAGCTGAGGAACGAGGGAAGGAGCAAGGGAAGGGTGCACGTCCTGACCCGACCGCTCTCCGAGTACCTGCTTTTCGAGTTCTCCCGGTACTACGCGCCGCATGTGCTGGCCGGCGAGGAGGTGCGCATTCTCGATGTGACGGACCGGGAGAACCCGCTGCCGGGAGTGCAGGACTTCTGGATGTTCGACCGGACGACGGTCGTGCTCATGCACTACGAGGAGGACGGCACTCAGATCGGCCGCGAACTCTACGACGGTGATCCGGCACCGTTCATCGAGTACCAGCGGATCGCGGTGGCGGAGTCCGTGCCGTTCTCGGAGTACATGAGCGAGTGACGTTCGAGGCTGAGCAACTGGGCCGGTCCGGAAGCGAACTGGCCTCGGTGCTCCGGGCTCTGCGCAGGCGAGCCGGGCTCTCAGGGGCCCGGCTCGCCTGCGCGCTGCAACATGTCCCAGTCCAAGATCAGCCGCATCGAGAACCGTAAGGTCCGCCCGTCCCTCGTGGACGTCGAGCAGATCCTCAGAGCCCTCGACGCACCTCCGAACGTCGTCTCCGAAGTCTCCTCCCTGGCCAGATTGGCCAACACGGAGTGGCGCAACCTTCGAGATCTGCGTCGCAAGGGACTCGGCACGCGACAGGCCGAGTTGAAGGCACTCGAAGCGTCCTCCACGCACATGCGGTACTTCCTGCTCTCGATGGTCACCGGTCTGCTCGCCACTCCGGAATACGTGCGCGCCAGCCTGGCCCACTCGCCGGCGGATACGAGCAAGGCCGTGGCGGGGAAGTCGGAGCGGCAAGCAATCCTGTACGACGCTTCGAAGCGGTTCACGTTCATCCTTGCCGAGCAGGCAGTGCGCTGGCCCGTCGTGGCCCCGCTCGCGTTGGCCGAGCAGATGGACCGGCTGGCATCTCTGTCGTACTTGCCGAATGTGCGCATCGGACTCATCCCGGTCGGGCTGCCGACCCCCAGAGTCCCCCTGAACACCTTCACCATCTATGACGCGTCGCTCGTCACCATCGAGACGACCTCCGGAAGTCTCGTTCTGCGGGACGACCGCGACATTCGCGGATACCTCGAGGAGTTCACCGGCTACGAGGGCCGTGCCCTCTGGGGCGATGACGCCAGGGAGAAACTCTCCGCATGGGCGGCGGCCTGCCGTTCTTGATCTTTACCCCACAACGCGACTGAAGCGCGGGCGGGTACCCGTTCCGCGGAAGCATCAAGGGCATGAGCAATCCGAAGACGACGCCGGCGGGACCGGTGCAGGTGTCCCTCCCCGCGGAGCAGCCCGGCGCGGTTCCGGGATGTCGTGAGTGTCTGGGGCTCGCGGTGAAGCGGGCCAACGCGTGGTCGGTGGGGGACTACTCGAAGGTCTCCGACGCGAACGTGGCGCTGCGGGCGCACCTGCGGCATTCGCACGAGGGGTACTGATGGCGGGCACGGTCCTGCGGTACGTCGAGCACCGGATCACGCGGCACCCGGACACGGACGTGACCTTCGAGGCGGAGTGTCTGCGGTGCGGCTGGGTGGCGGAGCCGTCGACCGACGGCGCGGCGGTGGACGTGGAGTGCATGAGTCACACCGGCCTGAGCGGGCACGGTGGGTTCCGGCGGGTGTGCACCTCCTTCGCCGTGGTCGTGCGGGCGGGCGGGGAAGGGCGCCCCCCGTCCCGCTGAGGGCGGGTCACGGGCCGCCGAGCCAGCTCGGGGCGTCGAGGCGGTAGGTGGTCTCCGGGGGGACGACCTGGCGGAGGGCGGTCTCCATGTCCCGTACGCGGGCGGCGCCGAGGGTCTTCGTCCATTCCGTGCGCAGGTCGTCGAAGATCGCGGCCGAGCGGGCGAGCGCGTCGAGGCCGTGCGGGGTCAGGTGGACGAGTTTGCGGCGGGCGTCGGTGGGGTCGTCGGCGCGTTCGGCGTAGCCGACGGCGAGGAGGCGGTCGACGGTCTTCCCGGCGGCCTGCTTGGAGACGCCGAGATGGCGGCCGATGTCGCTGGCGGTGGCGCCCCGGGGCCCGCCGGCGGCGATGGCCTGGAGAGCGAAGCCGTGCGCGGGGCGGAGGTCGGGGTGGCCCTGGTGGGCGAGTTCGGCGTGCAGCCGGTCGATGAGGGTGCGGAAGCCGGCGAAGAGGAGCAGGGGGAGTTCGAAGCCCGGTGTCGCGTCGGTCGGGGTTTCCGCCGTGCTCTCCTCGCGGTGAACTCCCTTGCCGGTATCGACAACCTGGTTTACGTTTCTCACGTCCGCTTGGTCAACCATGTTGTCCATTCTAGAGCTTTCCTCGGGAGTCGCCTTGTTCGTCGATCACACCCTGGATTCCGCCCCCGCCGCCTCCCGCCCCTCCATGGAGCGGGTCGCCGGTGCCTGGGGTCGTCTGCCGCAGGCCGTGGCCCGGATGGCCGAGTCCCCGCACGCGCTGGACGGCTTCCTGCGGCTGAGCGCGATGTTCGAGGACACGACGCTCGACGCCCGCGCGCGCGAGACGGTGATCCTCACGGTCGCCGTGCGGAACCAGTGCCACCTCTGCATCCGGCTGCACGAGGCGAAGCTCGCCGCGCTGGGGCCGGACCCCGAGCCCGAACGGCTGGAGGCGATACGGCGGTTCACGCACCAGATCCTCGCCGCTGCCGGAGCTGTCGGCGACGAGGATCTGGAGGAGTTCTTCCGTTGGGGTTACACCCGCCGGAACGCCCTGGAGGTCGTCCTCGGCATCGGTGCGTACACACTGTCGACCTTCGCGAACCGGCTGACCCGCTCGGCGTGAGCCTCACGTCAGGGCGATCGCGGCGAGGGCGAGGGCCGAGCCGCCGAAGACGATCGCGTGGCGGATGTTCTGCTGGATCCGGACCCAGCCGGGGAAGGCGTTCTCGGCGGCCTTGAGGAAGGCGGGGACGTCGATGCGGGCCAGCTCGGGGTCGCCCTTGCGGGCGAAGGCGGCGCGGACGGAGGAGACGGCCGTCAGGTTGCTGTAGAGGATCAGGCCGTTCATGACGATGACGAGCGACTGGAAGATCCAGGTGAGCGTCTGCCCCCACTCGCTGCCCGCGAAGTTGAGGACGGCGAGCGTGGTCATGACGGTGGCGACGGCGACCGGGGCCCAGGTCTCGTGGCCGCCGGCGTCGAACCTGAGGCCGTTCTCGGCGAGGACGCCGGGCCGCACGTCCTGGCGGGCGAGTTCGGTCTCCGCGGCGGTCGTGGCCGCCGGGCCGAAGCGGGCCCGGACGATCGGGATGCTGACGAAGGCGAGGGCGATGAGGATCTGCATGACAGCGGCGAGGGTGGCGTTCATCGGGGTTCGTCTCCTGGGATTCGGTGTCGTCGTTCCTGACGAGGAAGACGATGCCGAGCTGGGCTGACATCCCGCGGACCGTTCCCTGACAGCCCCGCGCGCGGGCTGTCAGCTCACCTGGCGCCCTGTCAGTGGGCGTCCGTACGCGCCTCGTACGGCGCCCCGAGCCCCCACGCCTGGTGCATCGCCGCGGCGAACGCGGTCGCCAGTTTGTGCTCGCCGGAAGGGCCGGGGTGGGTGCCGTCGTACGTGTCGGTGGCGAGGTCGTACGACTCCGGTGGCGTCGCGAGCAGCAGCGGCGACGCGGCCGTGTCCAGGTCGGCGACGGCCTTCGCGAGCAGCTCGTTGAAGCGCTCGCACTCGGCGGCGAAGGGCGCGTCGTAGCCGGCGCGGACGTTCGGGACGACCGGCATGACGACGGCCCTGACGCGCGGGTTCGCGGCGCGGGCGGCGGCGACGAAGGCGCGTACGTTGTCGGCGGTCTGGGCGCTGTTGGTGTAGAAGCCGAGGTCTATCAGGCCGAGGGAGACCAGGAGCAGGTCCGCCCCGGTCGCGGTGACCGTCTCGCCGATCAGTGGCGCCATGTGTAGCCACCCCTCGCCCCAGCCCGCCAGATGGCGGCGGGCGGCCACGGGGAAGGCCGGGTCGGCGTAGTCGTGCGAGACGGCGGCGTCGGCGCCGGCGTCGTACAGCTCGGTGCGCGGGCCGACGATCTCGTACCGCCCGGGCAGGGTGGCTTCGAGGTGCTGCCACATCCGGTAGCGCCAGGTGTGGTCGCCGGCCCGTCCTATGGTGCAGCTGTCGCCGACGAACATGAAACGCATGGTCACATCATCGCGGAGGCCGTCGGGCCGCTGCGACGTGATCCCGGCCACCTCCGCGTGCGGGGCGGCGGCGTGGCAGGCTGGTGGGCATGCGATCTTTCCTGGGTGTTGTCGGCGGCGCGGCGCTGGTCCTGGCCCTGGCGGCCGCCCCCGCCGGGGCCGCCGAGGGGGCGGACCAGGACTTCACGATCAAGGACCCCCGGATCAAGGAGTCCAGCGGCATCGCCGCAAGCCGCGCGCACCCGGGCGTCTACTGGACGCACAACGACCAGGACGCCCCGCTGATCTACGGCGTCGACTCCCGCACCGGCGAGACCGTCGCGACGCTCACCATGAAGGGCGTCGGCACGCCCCGCGACATGGAGGCGATCTCCATCGGTCCGGACGGCGACATCTACGTCGGCGACATCGGCGACAACAAGGACGGCACCTGGGACCACGTCTGGATCTACCGCTTCCCCGAGCCCGAGCAGCTCAAGAACCAGACGGTCACGGCGAAGCAGTACGTCGTGAAGTACGCCGACGGCCCGCGCAACGCCGAGGCGCTGATGGTCCACCCGAAGACCGGCCGGGTCTACATCGCCAGCAAGAACGAGAACACCGGCGGCCTCTACGCGGGCCCGGAGCGGCTCTCGGCCTCCGGTACGAACGTCTTCCGGCGCGTCGACGACGTGCCGTGGGTGACCGACGGCGCGTTCTCGCCGGAGGGCGACCGGCTGCTGCTGCGCGGCTACTTCAGCGCCAAGGAGTACGCCTGGAAGGACGGCCGCCTCGGTGACGACGGCACGAGCGTCGGGGCGCCGTTCCAGGGCCAGGCGGAGTCGGCGACGTACACGACCGACGGCTCGGCGCTGATGTTCGGCTCGGAGGGCGAGAACAGCGGTGTCGTCCGGGTGGACCGGCCCGAGGCCCCGGCCCCCACCGGGAAGACGCCCGGCGCGGCGCCGCCGAAGGAATCGGCCGGCGTGCCCGACACCCCCGAGGAGCGCGGCAACTTCACCGTCGGCGTGATCGTCCTCGGGGTCGCGACCGCCCTGGTCATCGGCGGGAAGCGGCTCCTTCGCCGCCGCTGACGTCCTTGCCCCTGCGGCTCACGAGCGTCTCGAAGCCGTCCATCAGCCGGGCGAGCCCGAAGGCGAACTGGTCGACCTCGCGCGAGAAGGTGTCCTCCGCGAGCCCCGCGACGGCCGGGAACCGGCCCGTGGCCATGGCCCGTTCGAGGAACGGCGCCTGCGCCGCCCAGAAGTCCTCGTCGCTGACCCCGGTCTCCTTCGCGGCCTCGACGGCCTGCAGCTCCATGCGGGCGATCCCGGCGACGAAGCCCTGGACGGTGACGATCACAGAGACGGTCTCCTGGTCGCTCAGGCCCATCCCGCGCGGCCCGGTCAGCCCGGCCAGGCACAGCTCGAAGCTGCGCAGGGTGTTCGGGCCGAGCAGCGAGCGGGCCTCGTTGACCTTGAGCAGCCAGGGGTGCGCCCGGTAGAGGGCCAGGTGGCCGCGGGCCAGCCCCTCGACCGTGTCCCGCCAGCTCACGGGCGGCTCCGGCTCCCCCGCTTCCAGCGGCTCGCCCTCCAGGGACTCGCCCTGCACCCGGTCGAGCATCAGGTCGAGCAGCTCGGTCTTGCCGGGCACGTACCGGTACAGCGACATCGTTCCGACGCCGAGCTCCGCCGAGACCCGGCGCATCGACACGGCGTCAAGACCCTCCGCGTCCGCGAGGGCGACCGCTGCCCGGACGATCCGGTCGAGGGTGAGGCCCGGCTTGGGGCCCCGGCTGGGGCGCTCGCCCGTGCCCCAGAGGAGATCGAGGCTGCTGGTCGTCGTGTCCTTCATGGCCCTCACCCTAAAACTGAGTACGGTGTACTCGATATGGGGTACGGTGTACTCAGTTTCGCTGAGTGGAGGCTCCCATGCATGAACACGCCGTCCTCGCCGAGGGCCTGCGCAAGAAGTACGGCGGCCGTGGCACCACCGCGTACGCCCTCGACGGTTTCGATCTCGCCGTCCGCCCCGGCACCGTGCACGGCCTGCTCGGCCCCAACGGCGCGGGCAAGACCACGGCCGTACGCGTCCTGGCCACGCTGCTCAAGGCGGACGGCGGCCGGGCCTCGGTCGCCGGGATCGACGTGGCCCGCTCCCCGCGGGCCGTCCGGGCCCGGATCGGCCTCGCCGGCCAGTACGCGGCCGTCGACGAGGGCCTCACCGGCCGTCAGAACCTCGAACTCTTCGGTCGGCTCTTCCACTTGGACGCCCGGCGCGCCCGCGCCCGCGCCGCCGAACTCCTCGACCGGTTCGACCTCGCCGACGCCGCCGACAAGGGCGCGGGCGACTACAGCGGCGGCATGCGCCGCAGGCTCGACCTTGCCGCCTCGATGATCCTCGCGCCCGACGTCCTCTTCCTCGACGAGCCCACCACCGGGCTCGACCCGCGCAGCCGGGGCGAGGTCTGGGAGACCGTCCGCTCCCTGGTGGCCGGCGGTACGACGGTGCTGCTCACCACCCAGTACCTCGACGAGGCCGACCGGCTCGCCTCCCGGATCACCGTCATGGAGCGGGGCCGGGCCATCGCGGACGACACCCCCGAGGGGCTCAAGAACCGCATCGGCGGCGACCGGGTCGAGGTCGTGGTCACCGAGCCGGCCGACCTCGCCGCCGCCCGCGCGATCGTCGCCCGGGTCGCCGCGGGGGAGCCGGGCGTGGACGAGACCGAGCGCCGCGTCCACGCGCCGGTCGCGGACCGCGTCGCCGCGCTGACCGAGGTCGCCCGCGCCCTGCAGGACGAACGGATCCCCGTCCAGGACATCGGCCTGCGCCGCCCCAGCCTGGACGACGTCTTCCTGAGCCTGACGGGCACCACCGCGCCGACCGCCCCGACCGCTGAGGCGGACTCGGCCGCCCCGGCGGACTCCGCCGCCCCGGCGGCTCCGACTGCCCCCACCGCCCCGACCACTCACGAAGGAGTGACCGCCGCATGACCGCCGTCGACCTCACCCCGGCCGCCTCGCGCGGGCGCGGGCCGGCGTACTGGGCCGTGGCCGACGGCCTCACCCTGGTCCGCCGCACCCTGCTCAACTACCGGCGCCAGCCGGTCGCCATCGTCTGGCAGCTCGGCTTCCCGATCGTCTCCGTCCTGCTGTACGGCTTCGTCTTCGGCAGCGCGATGCGGGTGCCGGGCGGCGGGGACTACAAGGACTTCCTGATGCCCGGCATGTTCGTCATGACGATGACGTTCGGCCTGATGAACACGGCGACCTCCGTCGTCTCCGACTCCGGCAAGGGGGTCATGGACCGCTTCCGCTCCATGCCGATGGCCCCGTCCGCCGTCGTCACCGGGCGCGGTCTGTCCGACCTCCTGGTCGCCGCCGCCGAACTGGCCATCCTCGCCGCGACCGCCCTCGCCATCGGCTGGACCTCCGACGGCGGTCTCGCCGGCACGGCCCTCGCCTTCGGCCTGCTGCTGCTCCTGCGCTTCAGCCTGATCTGGGTCGGCGTGTGGTGCGGCCTGATCGTGCCGAACACGGAGACGGCCGGCGCGCTCTACGCGGTGATCTTCCCGGTCACGATGATCTCCAGCGTGTTCGTGGCGCCCTCGCTGATGCCCGGCTGGCTGGCGCCCGTCGCCGCCTGGAACCCGATCTCGTCCACGGTCGCCGCCACCCGCGAGCTGTTCGGCAACCCCGGGGCGAGCGGCGGCAGCTGGGTGGAACAGAACGCCGTCCTCATGGCCTTCGTCTGGCCCCTCGCGATCACGGCGGTCTTCCTCCCGCTCGCGGTGCGCCGCTTCCAGCGCCTGAGCCGCTGAGTCCCCGTCTCGACCGCGGAAGCCGCCGGGCCGAGACTGGAAGGGGACCGGAAAACGCGTGGAGGAACCATGACGGCATTCACTCGCGAGAACACCCCCGTCGCCATGGAGGGCGATGGCGTGGAGGTCCGGCTGAAGGACGTCGGCGGCGGCATGACGCTCGGGTTCGTCAGCCTCCCGAAGGGCATGGACATGGCTCCGGCGTTCAAGGGCCTGAAGGACGACATGTGCCAGTGCCCCCACTGGGGGTACCTGCTCAAGGGCCGGATCAGGATGCGGACCGCGTCGGGGGAGGAGATCTACGAGGCGGGTCAGGCGTACTACTGGGAACCCGGCCACGCCCCCGAGGCCCTGGAGGACGTCGAGGTCGTGGAGTTCTCGCCGACCGTCGAGTTCAACGAGGTCGTCGACCACATCAAGGCGCAGATGGGCTGAACCGCCCGGACAGGTCCCGGCGGTACGCGGAAGAGCCCGGTCGCCGACCGAGGTCGACGCCGGGCCCTTCCGTACGGCCAGGGGTTACAGCTTCTCGATCACGTAGTCGATGCAGGCCGTCAGGGCCCGCACGTCCGCCGGGTCGATCGCCGGGAACATCGCGATCCGCAGCTGGTTGCGGCCCAGCTTGCGGTACGGCTCGGTGTCCACGATGCCGTTGGCGCGCAGCACCTTGGCGACGGCCGCCGCGTCGATGTCGTCGGAGAAGTCGATCGTGCCGATCACCTGCGAGCGCTTGGCCGGGTCGGTGACGAACGGCGTCGCGTGCTTGGACTCCTCGGCCCAGGTGTACAGCGCCTGGGAGGACTCCTTCGTCCGGGCCACGGCCCAGTCGAGACCGCCCTGGCCGTTGATCCACTTCAGCTGCTCGTTGAGCAGGAAGACGGTGGAGAGGGCCGGGGTGTTGTACGTCTGGTTCTTCAGCGAGTTGTCGATCGCCGTCGGCAGGGAGAAGAACTCCGGGATGTGCCGGCCGGACGCGTGGATCCGCTGGGCGCGCTCCAGGGCGGCCGGGGAGAAGGCCGCCAGCCACAGGCCGCCGTCGGCGGCGAAGGACTTCTGCGGGGCGAAGTAGTAGACGTCCGACTCGGCGATGTCGACCGGCAGGCCGCCCGCGCCGGAGGTCGCGTCGACCAGGACGAGCGCGCCCTCGTCGGCGCCCGCGACCCGCTTGACCGGGGCCGCGACACCCGTGGAGGTCTCGTTGTGGGTGTACGCGTACACGTCGACGCCCGCCTCGGCCACCGGCTCCGGGTGGGTGCCCGGGTCGGCGGAGATCACGGTCGGCTCGGCCAGCCACGGGGCCAGCTTCGCGGCCTTCGCGAACTTGGAGGAGAACTCGCCGAAGGTGAGGTGCTGCGACTTCGACTCGATGAGCCCGTGGGTCGCGATGTCCCAGAAGGCGGTGGAGCCGCCGTTGCCCAGGATCACCTCGTAGCCCTCGGGCAGCGAGAAGAGGTCGCGCACGCCGGCCCGTACCTCGCCGACCAGGTTCTTGACCGGAGCCTGGCGGTGGGACGTGCCGAGCAGGGAAGTGCCGGTGGCGGCCAGGGCGTCCAGCGCCTCCGTACGCACCTTGGAGGGGCCCGCGCCGAAACGGCCGTCGGCGGGCTTGATGTCAGCGGGAATCTGGATCTCAGCCACGAGGCGGAGCGTATCGGGTCGCACCGCGCACGGCAGACGATGTCCGCCGGATGAGACGCCAGGTGAGACATCCTGACCTTGTGCGAAAACACCACGGGCACCAGGAGCGGTCAGAACTCGAGGCGGCGCTGCGCGCGGCCGTGGCGGGAGACGTGGACTTCGGCGCCACGGCGCGGGCCCTGACGACGATGGACGCGTCCAACTACCGCCGGGTGCCGCTCGGCGTCGTCGCGCCCCGGGACGCCGACGACGTGGCGGCGGCGCTCGCGGTCTGCCGGGAGCGCGCGGTGCCGGTGGTGGCGCGGGGCGGCGGCACGTCGATCGCGGGCCAGGCGACGGGGACGGGCGTGGTCCTCGACTTCACCCGGCACATGCGCGCCGTCGTCTCCGTGGACCACGAGGCGCGGACGGCGGTCGTCCAGCCGGGGCTCGTCCTGGACCGGCTGCGGGACGCGGTGCGCCCGTACGGGCTGACCTTCGGCCCCGACCCGTCCACGCACAGCCGCTGCACGCTCGGCGGCATGATCGGCAACAACGCGTGCGGCGCGCACTCGGTGGCCTGGGGGACGACGGCCGACAACGTCCTCGGTCTTGACGTGCGTACGTACGACGGGTCGTCCCTGAGCCCCGGCCGTGACTGGCGGGGCGCGCCGGCGGGGCTGCGGGAGCTGGTGGACGCCAACCTGGCGCTGCTGCGGACCGGGTTTCCGGCGGGGCTGCCGCGCCGGATCTCCGGTTACGCGCTCGACGCGCTGCTGCCGGAGCGGGGCGGGGACGTGGCCCGGCTGCTCTGCGGCAGCGAGGGGACGCTGGGGGTGGTGACGGAGGCGACGGTACGGCTGGTGCAGCCGCCGGCCGCGCCGGTCCTGGCGGTCCTCGGCTACGCGGACGAGAGCGCGGCGGCCGACGCGGCGGCGGGGCTGCTGCCGCTGGGCCCGCTGACGGTGGAGGGGATGGCGGCCGACCTGGTGCGGGGCGCTTCCGGGCTGCCGCGCGGGGGCGCGTGGCTGTTCGTCGAGGTGGACGGGGAGGCGGCGGCGCGGGCGCTGGTGGGGGCGGCGGACGCGCTGGACGCGGCCGTCGTGGCGGACCCGGCCGGGCAGCGGGCGCTGTGGCGGATCAGGGAGGACGCGGCGGGGACGGCGACGCGGACGCCCGACGGAGGCGACGCCTGGCCGGGTTGGGAGGACTGCGCGGTGCCGCCGGCCCGGCTCGGCGCGTACCTGCGGGAGTTCCGCGCGCTGTTGACGGAGTACGGCCTGCGGGGGACGCCGTACGGACACTTCGGCGACGGCTGCGTCCATGTCCGGATCGACTTCGATCTGTACTCGGCGGCGGGGGTGGGCCGGTTCCGGGAGTTCTCGGAGGCGGTGGCGGACTTGGTGGTGGCGCACGGGGGCTCGCTGTCGGGGGAGCACGGGGACGGGCGGGCGCGGGCGGAGCTGCTGCCGCGGATGTACGGCCCCGAGCTGGTCGGGCTCTTCGGCGCGGTGAAGGACGTGTGGGATCCGGCGGGCGGCCTGAACCCGGGGATGCTGGTGCGGCCGGGACGCCTCGACGAGGGGCTGCGGTTCAAGGGGCTGCCGGTGGAGGCGCGGGAGGTCGCGCGGTGCGTGGGGGTGGCCAAGTGCCGGGTCGAGGGGCCGACGTCGGGGCCGGGGGTGATGTGTCCTTCGTACCGGGCGACGGGGGAGGAGATGCACTCGACGCGGGGCCGGGCGCGGCTGCTGCACGAGATGGCGCTGGGTGAGGTGATCACGGACGGCTGGCGCTCGGAGGAGGTGCGGGAGGCGCTCGACCTGTGCCTGTCGTGCAAGGGGTGCCGGAGCGACTGTCCCGTGGGCGTGGACATGGCCGCGTACAAGGCGCGTTTCCTGGACCGGCACTATGCGGGGCGGCGGCGGCCGTGGTCGCACGTGACGATGGGCCGGCTGCCGGAGTGGCTGCGGATGTTCGGTCCCGCGCTGAACCTGGCGCGGATGCTGCCGCCCCGGCTCGCGGCCCGGCTCGCGGGCGTGGCTCCGGAGCGGGAGCTGCCGAAGGTGGCGTCGCGGACGTTCGTGTCGTGGTTCGGCACGCGGCTGGAGACGGCGTCGGACGTGTGGCTGTGGCCGGACACCTTCACCAACCATCTCTCGCCGCAGGTCGGCCGCTCGGCGGTACGGGTCCTGGAGGCGGCGGGCGTACGGGTGGGGCTGCCGCCGGGCCGGGTGTGCTGCGGGCTGACGTACGTGTCGACGGGGCAGCTGGACCGGGCCCGGGAGGCGATGCGCGGGACGCTCGACGTGATGGAGCCGCAGCTCGGGCATCCCGTGGTCGTCCTCGAACCCTCCTGTGCGGCGACCCTGCGGACGGACCTGCCGGAACTCCTCCCCGACGACCCTCGGGCACGCGAACTGGCCGCCTCGGTACGGACCTTCGCCCAGGCCTTGGAGGAGTTCGCGCCGACGTGGGAGCCGCCGCGTCTGGACCACCCGGTGGTCGGCCAGACCCACTGCCACCAGCACGCCGTCCTGGGCGACGGCCCTGACCGGCGGCTGCGGGAACGGATGGGCCTGGCCGGCGAGTTGAGCGGGGGCTGCTGCGGTCTCGCGGGCAACTTCGGCTTCGAGCCGGGGCATCACGAGGTCTCGGTGGCCTGCGCGGAGGACCAGCTGCTGCCGGCGGTGCGGGCGGCGGACGACAACGCGGTGCTGCTGGCCGACGGTTTCTCCTGCCGCACCCAGCTGGACGACCTCGCGGGCCGCAGGGCCCGTCATATCGCGGAGGTCCTGGCGGAGGCGATCGAGCCGCAGTAACATACATACATGAATGTACGTGAGGGCGGAGCCGTCCCCGGCTCCCCGGCGCCCCGCCGGTCCACCCAGGCCGAGCGGCGGGAGCGCACACGGGTCGCGCTGGTGGAGTCCGCCGCCCGCGGGCTGTCCCGGCACGGCTACGGCAACCTCGTCCTGGAGCAGGTGGCCAGGGACGCCGGCTACACGCGCGGCGCGCTCTACCACCAGTTCAAGGACAAGCAGGAGCTGGCCCTCGCCGTGACCGAGTGGGTCTTCGAGGCCTGGGACCGGGAGGTCGGGCACCACGTCGAGCGGGAGACGGAACCGCTCGCGGCGCTGCTCACGCTCGCCCGCGCCCACACCGCCTTCTGCCGACGGGACATCGCCCGCGTGGCGGTGGCGCTGCGCCTGGAGTTCTCCGGACGCGACCATCCCATCGGCCTACAGGTGGAGGCGGGCTACCAGGCCCTTCTCGCCCTCTGCACCGGCTACGTCGAGGCCGGGCGCACGGCAGGGACGATCCCCGCCGGCCCGCCCGCAGGGGACACCGCCCTCGCCTACGTGGGCGCGCTCGAAGGCACCTCGATCGCCCTCGCGGGCCGGGTGCCCGACGACGCGTCGCTCGTCGTCGCCGCCGTCTCGGGGGCCCTCGGCCTCGACCCCCGCACCACCGCGCACACCACCGCGCACTCCTCTGTACGGCACGAACCGCAGGAGGTACACGATGGAACTTCCCAAGTCCGCGCACACGTCCCGCCCGTGGCGGATACACGAGCTGACGCCTGACTTCCGGCTCTACGACGTCTGGGCACTGCCGACGCCCGGCGGCCCCGACGACTTCCCGCGCCTGGTGCGGAACTTCGCGGGCGGCGACACGGACGACAACTCCTCCTGGATCGCGCGGCAGCTCTTCGCGATCCGCTGGAAGCTCGGCAAGGTGCTCGGCTGGGACGACAAGGACAAGGGCCTCGGCTCCCGGGTGCCGACCCTGCGCGACCGGCTGCCGCAGGATCTCCGCGACGGCCCGGCCGGCCCGGAGTTCGAGCGGCTGCCCTTCACGTCCGTCTACCTCGGGGACGACGAGTGGGCGGCGGAGATGGCGAACCGGACCATGCACGGGGTGATGCACCTGAGCTGGGTCCCGGACGGCTCGGGCGGACACCGGGGCCAGATGGCGGTCCTGGTGAAGCCCAACGGCCTCTTCGGCAAGGCCTACATGGCCGCGATCGCCCCGTTCCGTCACCTGGTCGTGTACCCGCCGCTGATGCGCGACATCGGCCGCGAGTGGCGCGCGGCGGCGCGTTAGGGCCGGTGGCCCGTCAGGGGTGGTCCCCTCGCGGGGCCGCCGCGGCCGTCCTCGTGAACGTACGGCGGTAGGTGCGCGGCGGGACACCGCGGCGGCGGACGAACTGTTCGCGCAGGACCGCCGCGCTGCCGTAGCCGACGAGGCGGGCGATCTCCTCGACCGGGAGGTCGGTCGTCTCCAGGAGTTCCTCCGCCCGGCCGAGCCGCTGGCCGAGGACCCAGGCGTGCGGAGTGGTCCCGGTCGCGGCGGCGAAGCGGCGGGCGAACGAGCGGTGGCTCATCAGGGCGCGGCGGGCCAGTTCGGCCACGGGCAGCGGCTCGTGGAGGTGCTCGCGGGCCCAGGCCAGGACACCGGCGAGCCGTTCGTCCTCGCAGTCCTCGGGTACGGGCGCGGTGACGAACTGCGCCTGCCCGCCGTCGCGGTGCGGCGGCAGGACGAGGTCCCGGGCGACGGCGTTCGCGGCGGCGGCCCCGTACTCGCGGCGCAGCAGATGCAGGCAGAGGTCGAACCCGGCGGCGGCGCCCGCGCCCGTCAGGATCCGGCCCTCGTCGACGTACAGGGCGTCCGGCTCGACGGTGACGGCCGGGTGCCGTCGCGCGAGCAGGTCGGCGAACCGCCAGTGGGTGGTGGCCCGCAGCCCGTCGAGCAGCCCCGCCGCGGCGAGCGCGAACGCGCCGACGCAGTGCGACCCGACGAGCGCGCCGCGCGCGTGGGCGGCGCGGAGCGCGGCGAGCACGGGGGCGGCCGGCGGGGTGCGGAAGTCGGCCCAGGGCAGGGCGAGTACGAGATCGGCGGAGGCGAGCCGGTCGAGCCCGTGGGTGACGGTGAGCGGCACGCCGAGGTCGGTGGGGACCTGGCCCGGCCGGTCCGAACAGACCGCGAAGTCGAACCGCGGAAGCCCCGCGGGTGGCGCGGCGAACACCTCGGAGACGAGCCCGACGGCGAGCATGCCGACGCGCGGCGGGGCGTAGACGGCGACGCTCAAGAACGGCATGCGGGGGAGTGTGGCACGGTCGGTGACAGCCGCGCCGAAGGCGTTGGCAGGAAACCCGCGATGGGTGGCAAGGCAGCCACTCGTCGGTGATCGTCCGTCCGGCGAAGCTGGGCGCATGAGCGACAAGCCGCGCGGAAACACCGCCACCTACACCGTCCTGACCACCGGTTACACCCTCTCCACGGGACCGGGCGTCGCCGCCACCGTCTCGTACGTGACCGACGGCGACCGTCACGTGATCGTCGACCCCGGCATGGTGGCGAGCCGCGAGCGCATCCTCGGGCCGCTGGCCGAACTGGGCCTCGGTCCCGACGACATCACCGACGTCGTGCTCAGCCACCACCACCCCGACAACACCATGAACGTCGGCCTGTTCGGCCGGGCCCGCGTCCACGACCACAAGGCCGAGTACCTGAACGACCAGTGGACCGACCGGGACGCCGAGGGCCACGAACTGACCCCGTCCCTGCGCCTGATCCGCACCCCGGGGCACAGCCCCGAGGACATCACGCTCCTCGCCGGCACGGCGGACGGCGTCGTCGCCTTCGTCGGCGACCTCTGGTGGCGCCCGGACGGCCCGGCAGAGGACCCGGTGGCCCCCGACCGCGACCAGCTCCGCACCTCCCGCCTGCGGGTCCTGGAGACGTCCGACGTGATCGTCCCCGGCCACGGGGGGCCGTTCCCCGCGGGCGAGGAGGCGCCGCTGTAGTGCGCGGCCGGCCGGCGTCACGCGCCCCCGGCGATCTCCTTCGCCAGGGTCACCAGGAGGTCCGTCGCCGGGTGGGGGGACGTGTCGCGCCAGGCCAGCAGGACCGGGATCTGGGGGGCGTCGGGCAGGGGGCGGTAGGTGACGCCCGGGTGGGGGTGCATGGCCGCCGTGGAGGCCGAGGAGACGCCGACGCCCCGGCCCGCCGCGATCGCGGTGAGCCAGTCGTCGGTGTTGCCGACCGTCAGGGTCGTGGCCGGGCGCAGCTGCGGGGGCCAGAGGGACGGGGTCGTGGTGCCGGAGACGGTGTTGAGGACGATCGTCTCGCTCGCGAGGTCCGCCAGGGTGAGGGACGTACGGGACGCCAGCGCGCTGTCCGTGGCCACGGCGGCCACCCGGTCCTCGCTTGCCAGCTCCTCGGTGGCCAGGCCGGGCGCGTCCACCGGGCCCCTGAGCAGGGCCGCGTCCACCTCGCCGCGGACCAGGCCGGCTGTGCGGTCGTCGATGCGGAGGAGTTCCAGCGGGGTCTCGGGGTGCTCGCGCTGCCAGCGGCGGAGCAGCGGGGTCGTGAAGGGGCCGAACGCCGACCACGCGTGCCCGAGCCGCAGCGGCCGGTGGCGCAGCCGCGCCGGGTCGAGGGCCGCGTCGAACGCGGCGACGGCCGCCGCCGCGCGGTCGTGGAAGGCGCGGCCCTCGGCGGTGAGCGCGAGGTGGTGCGTGGAGCGGTCCACGAGCCGGACGCCGAGGTGTTTCTCCAGGGCGGCGAGGGTGCGGGACATCGCGGGCTGGGTGAGGTGGAGCCGGGCGGCGGCGCGGGTCACGTTGCCCTCCTCCGCGATGGCGAGAAAGCAGCGAAGGTGACGGAACTCGATGCCCGAGCGACTCCCTTGACTCATGCGCCCGGAGCATAACCGCAGCCCAATCGGCATTTCACGCGCCGCGCGGGACGGCCTAGCGTGAGTCTCGGAGCCCTCTTGACGGGTCCACTATCCTGGACTTGCAAGTCCAGTCTGATGAACCATGGTGCAGGGGAGTGAGCCGGTGGACAGCCCGGTGAAGGACACCGCGGCCGGTACGCGGTCGACGGCGAAGGCGAACGTCACGGCGGGGACGGCGACGGCGTCGACGGGCGCGGCGACGGCTCGCGCCGCGCGCGGTGGCGCCCGCCTGGGTCCGGTCGCGCTCGTCGTCGCGGGCGGGCTCTCGGTCCAGTTCGGTTCGGCCGTCGCCGTCCTGCTCATGCCGCGCGCCGGCGCGCTCGGCGTGGTCACGCTGCGGCTCGTCCTCGCCGCCGCCGTGCTGCTGATCGTCTGCCGCCCCAAGGTCCGCGGCTACAGCCGGGCCGACTGGGGCACGGTCGTCGCCTTCGGCACCGCGATGGCCGGGATGAACATCTTCATCTACCAGGCCGTGGACCGGATCCCGCTCGGCGCCGCCGTGACCCTGGAGGTCCTCGGCCCGCTGCTGCTCTCGGTCATCGCCTCCCGCCGCCTCTCGAACCTCCTGTGGGCCGGGCTCGCGCTCGGCGGTGTCCTCCTGCTGAGCGGCATGCTCACCGGTGGCGGCTTCACCCGCCTCGACCCGGTCGGCGCCGGCTTCGCCCTCGCGGCGGGCGCGATGTGGGCGACGTACATCGTCTTCAGCGCCCGCACCGGACGGCGCTTCCCGCAGGCGGACGGCCTCGCGCTCGCGATGGCCTTCGGCGCGGTCCTGAGCCTGCCCTTCGGCATCGTCGAGGCGGGCGACAAGCTCCTCGTCCCCTCCACGATCGCCCTCGGCCTCGCCGTCGCCCTGATGTCCTCGGTCCTCCCGTACACCCTCGAACTCCTGGCCCTGCGCCGCCTCCCCGCCCCCACCTTCGCCATCCTGATGAGCCTCGAACCGGCCATCGCGGCGACCGCGGGCTTCCTGGTCCTGAGCCAGGGCCTCTCCCTCCTCGACGCCCTCGCCATCGCCCTCGTCATCGCGGCGAGCATGGGCGCGGTCCGCACCCAGTCCAAGCGTGTCCAGGCGGTCCCGGAGGCGTAGAGGCCGAGGCTGAACGTCCGTCGCCGCGGGGGTCCGTCCCCGCGGCGAACTTTTCGCGTCAGTACAAGCAAGCACGCTTGATTGTTTCTGTCCCCGCTGCCATGCTCCTCCGCACACGCCCGTGTCCCGAGGGGAGCGCACCGTGTCCGACCCCGCCGTCGTCCTCGACGATCTGCGCCGTGAGAGCGAGGAAGTCGACCAGCTCGTCGCCGAGTCGAGCGAGGCGAGATGGGCCGCGCCCACCCCCGCGGCCGGCTGGACCGTCGCCCATCAGGTCGCCCACCTCGCCTGGACCGACCGCGCCGCGCTGCTCGCCGTCACCGACGCCGAAGGGTTCCGCGCCGAGGCCGAGAAGGCGCTCGCCGCACCCGAGTCGTTCGTCGACGACGGCGCGGCCGAGGGCGCCGCGCTCGCCCCCGGCGAACTCCTGGGGCGCTGGCGCGTCGGCCGTGAGCGGCTCTGGACGGCCCTGGCCACCGCCCCGCCCGGCGCCCGCTTCCCCTGGTACGGGCCGCCCATGAGCGCCGCCTCGATGGCGACCGCCCGCCTCATGGAGACCTGGGCGCACGGCCAGGACATCGCCGACGCCCTCGGAGTCCTCCGGGAGCCCACCGCCCGCCTGCGCCATGTCGCCTGGATCGGCCTCCGCGCCCGCGACTACGCCTATCTCGTCCGGGGCATCGACCCGCCCGCCGAGCCCTTCCGGGTCGAGATCGTCGGGCCGGACGGCGACGTGTGGGCGTACGGGCCCGAGGACTCCGCCCAGCGGATCACCGGACCCGCCCTCGACTTCTGCCTCCTCGTCACCCAGCGCGTCCACCGCGACGACACCGCCCTCGTGGCGGAGGGCGACGAAGCCGCGCACTGGCTCACCATCGCCCAGGCCTTCGCCGGTCCGCCCGGCGGCGGACGGGCAGCGAAGGAGCCGTCGTGACCCTCCGCACCCTCCGCATCGGCAACGCCTCCGGCTTCTACGGCGACCGCTTCGACGCCGTCCGCGAGATGCTCACCGGAGGCGACGCGGGCGGGGTGGGCGGGGCGGGCGAAGGCGGCGAACCCGGCGCCCTCGACGTCCTCACCGGCGACTACCTCGCCGAGCTCACCATGCTCATCCTCGGCCGCGACCTCCTCAAGGACCCCAGGGGCGGCTACGCCAAGACGTTCCTGCGCCAGATGGAGGAGGGCCTCGGACTCGCCCACGAGCGCGGCGTCCGCATCGTCACCAACGCCGGCGGCCTCAACCCCGCCGGGCTCGCCGAGGCCCTCACCGCGCTCGCCGACCGGCTCGGCCTGCCCACCCGGATCGCGTACGTCGAGGGGGACAGGCTCCCGCCCCGCGAGGGCATCCTGACCGCCAACGCCTATCTCGGCGGCGCCGGGATCGCCGCCTGCCTGACCGCGGGCGCCGACGTCGTCGTCACCGGCCGCGTCACCGACGCCGCCCTCGTCACGGGGCCCGCGCAGTGGCGGTTCGGCTGGGGGCCCGAGGAGTACGACGCGCTGGCCGGCGCGGTCGTCGCCGGGCACGTCCTGGAGTGCGGCACCCAGGCCACCGGCGGCAACTACGCCTTCTTCCGCGAGCACGACGTCCGCAGGCCCGGGTTCCCGCTCGCCGAGATCCACGCCGACGGCACCGCCGTCATCACCAAGCACCCCGGCACCGGCGGCGTCGTCGACGTCGGGACGGTGACCGCCCAGCTCCTGTACGAGACGGGCGGCGCCCGCTACGCAGGACCCGACGTGACCGCCCGGCTCGACACCGTACGGCTCACCCAGGACGGCCCCGACCGGGTGCGGATCGACGGCGTGCGGGGCGAGGCGCCGCCGCCCACCCTCAAGGCCGGGCTCACCCGGATCGGCGGCCACCGCAACGAGGTCGTCTTCGTCCTCACCGGGCTCGACATCGAGGCCAAGGCCCAACTCGTGCGGGACCAGGTCGAGGACGCCTTCGCACACGCCAAGTCCCGTCCCGCCGAGGTGCGGTGGGAGCTGGCCCGGACCGACCGGAGCGACGCCGACACCGAGGAGACCGCCAGCGCGCTCCTCCGGCTCGTCGTCCGCGACCCCGCCCCCGAACCCGTCGGGCGCGCCCTGAGCGGCGCCACCATCGAGCTGGCCCTCGCCAGCTACCCCGGCTTCCACGTCACCGCGCCGCCCGGCAAGGGCGCCCCCTACGGCGTCTTCGAGGCCGCGTACGTACCCGCCGGCGCCGTCCCGCACACCGCCGTCCTGCCCGACGGCAGCCGGGTCGCCGTCCCCGTACCCGTACGCACGAAGGAACTGGAGCCGGTCGCCGAACCGCCGCTGCCCGAGCCCCTGCCGGACGGGCCGACGCGGCGCGTGCCGCTCGGGCGCGTCGCCGGGGCCCGCAGCGGAGACAAGGGCGGCGACGCCAACATCGGGGTGTGGGTCCGCGACGACGCGGCCTGGCGATGGCTCGTGCACGGCCTCACGGTGGAGCGACTCCGGCACCTCCTGCCCGAGACGCGCGACTTCGACGTCGTACGGCACGTCCTGCCCCGGCTGCGCGCCGTGAACTTCGTCGTCACCGGGATCCTCGGCGAAGGCGTCGCCTCCCAGGCCCGCTTCGACCCCCAGGCCAAGGCCCTCGGCGAGTGGCTCCGCGCCCGCGAACTCGACGTACCGGAGGAACTGCTGTGACGACCCGGCCACCCGCCCCGGAGGAACTGCTGTGACCGTCCTCGCCTCCGCCCTCGACACGGGCGGACCCGACTACGCGGCCCACCGTGCCGCCATGCTCGACAGGCTCGCCGCGCTCGACACCGAGCACGCCAAGGCGCTCGCGGGCGGCGGCGAGAAGTACCTCCAGCGGCACCGGGGGCGCGGCAAGCTGCTCGCGCGCGAGCGGATCGAGCTGCTCGTCGACCCCGACACGCCCTTCCTCGAACTGTCCCCGCTCGCCGCCTGGGGCAGCGACTATCCGGTCGGCGCGTCGATCGTCACCGGCATCGGGGTGGTCGAGGGCGTCGAGTGCCTGATCACCGCCAACGACCCGACCGTGCGCGGCGGAGCCTCCAACCCGTGGACGCTGAAGAAGGCGCTGCGGGCGAACGAGATCGCGTACGCCAACCGGCTTCCGGTCATCTCGCTCGTCGAGTCGGGCGGCGCCGATCTGCCGTCCCAGAAGGAGATCTTCATCCCCGGCGGCGCGCTCTTCCGCGACCTCACCCGGCTCTCCGCCGCCGGCATCCCCACCGTCGCGGTGGTCTTCGGCAACTCCACGGCCGGCGGGGCGTACGTCCCCGGCATGTCCGACCACACCGTGATGATCAAGGAGCGGTCGAAGGTCTTCCTCGGCGGTCCGCCGCTGGTGAAGATGGCGACGGGCGAGGAGAGCGACGACGAGTCGCTCGGCGGCGCCGAGATGCACGCCCGTACGTCCGGTCTCGCCGACCACTACGCCGTAGACGAGGTCGACGCGCTGCGCCAGGCCCGGCGGATCGTCGCCCGCCTCAACCACCGCAAGGCGCACCCCGATCCGGCGCTCGCGGAGCCGCCGAAGTACGACGAGGACGAGCTGCTCGGGATCGTGCCGGGGGACCTGAAGACCCCCTTCGACCCGCGCGAGGTGATCGCCCGGATCGTCGACGGCTCGGACTTCGACGAGTTCAAGCCGCTGTACGGGTCGAGTCTGGTGACCGGCTGGGCCGAGCTGCACGGCTACCCCGTCGGCATCCTCGCCAACGCCCAGGGCGTCCTGTTCAGCGCCGAGTCGCAGAAGGCGGCCCAGTTCATCCAGCTCGCCAACCAGCGCGACATCCCGCTGGTCTTCCTGCACAACACCACCGGCTACATGGTCGGCAAGGAGTACGAGCAGGGCGGCATCATCAAGCACGGCGCCATGATGATCAACGCGGTGTCGAACAGCCGGGTGCCGCATCTGAGCGTGCTGATGGGCGCCTCGTACGGCGCCGGGCACTACGGCATGTGCGGCAGGGCGTACGACCCGCGCTTCCTCTTCGCCTGGCCGAGCGCCAAGTCGGCCGTCATGGGCCCGCAGCAGCTGGCCGGCGTGCTGTCGATCGTGGCGCGCGCCTCGGCGGCGGCGAAGGGGCAGCCGTACGACGACGAGGCGGACGCCGGTCTGCGCGCGATGGTCGAGGCGCAGATCGAGTCGGAGTCGCTGCCGATGTTCCTGTCCGGGCGGCTGTACGACGACGGCGTCATCGACCCCCGCGACACCCGCACGGTCCTCGGGCTGTGCCTGTCCGCGATCCACACGGCACCGGTCGAGGGCGCGCGCGGCGGCTTCGGCGTCTTCCGGATGTGAGGCACCCATGATCGGAACCCTGCTCGTCGCCAACCGGGGCGAGATCGCCTGCCGGGTCTTCCGCACCTGCCGCGAACTGGGCATCGCGACGGTCGCGGTGTACTCGGACGCGGACGCGGGCGCGCTGCACGTGCGGGAGGCGGACGCGGCGGTACGGCTGCCGGGGGCGGCGCCCGCGGAGACGTACCTCCGCGGTGACCTCGTCGTGAAGGCGGCGCTCGCGGCGGGCGCGGACGCCGTGCACCCGGGGTACGGCTTCCTCTCCGAGAACGCGGAGTTCGCGCGGGCCGTGCTCGACGCGGGCCTGGTGTGGATCGGGCCGCCGCCGGAGGCGATCGAGGCGATGGCCTCGAAGACCCGGGCGAAGGAACTCCTCGGGATCGCCCCGCTCGCGGCCGTCGATGTCACCGCGGCCGACCTGCCGGTCCTCGTCAAGGCGGCGGCTGGCGGCGGTGGACGCGGCATGCGGGTCGTCCGCGACCTCGACGCCCTGGAAGGCGAGTTGAAGGCGGCGTCGGCGGAGGCGGCGAGCGCGTTCGGGGACGGCGAGGTGTTCGTCGAGCCGTACGTGGAGAACGGGCGCCATGTCGAGGTGCAGATCCTCGCGGACGGTCTGGGCACGGTCTGGGCGCTCGGCACCCGCGACTGCTCGCTCCAGCGCCGCCACCAGAAGGTCATCGAGGAGTCCCCGGCGCCGGGGCTCGCGCCCGAGCTGGTCGACTCCCTGTACGAGCGGTCCGTGGCCGCCGCGAAGGCGGTCGGGTACGTCGGCGCGGGGACGGTGGAGTTCCTGGTCGCGGACGTCCCCCAAGCTCTCGGCTCCGCTCGAGCAGGGGGGACCCCCACGGCGCACTTCCTGGAGATGAACACCCGGCTGCAGGTGGAGCATCCGGTGACGGAGGCGGTGTACGGGGTCGACCTGGTCGCGCTCCAGATCGCCGTCGCGGAGGGCGCCCCGCTCCCGCCGGAGCCCCCGGAGGCGTCCGGTCACGCCATCGAGGCCCGCCTCTACGCCGAGGACCCGGCATCGGCGTGGACGCCCCAGGCGGGCACTCTGCACGCCCTCGCCTTCCCCTCGCACGTCCGCGTCGACACCGGATACGCCTCGGGCGACACCGTCGGCGTCCACTACGACGCCATGCTCGCCAAGGTCGTCGTCCACGCGCCCACCCGCCCCGAGGCCGTCCGCACGCTCGGGCGCGCCCTGGAGACGGCCCGCGTGCACGGCCCCGTGACCAACCGGGAGCTGCTCGTCGCCTCCCTCCGGCACCCCGAGTTCGGCGACCCGGAGCGGCTCGACACCGGCTTCTACGACCGCAACCTCGACGCGCTCACCCAGGCGCCGCCCGGCGCGGCGCACGCGGCCGTCGCCGCGGCGCTCGCGGACGCGGAGGGGCGCCGGGGGCCGCGGGGACGGTTCGGGGGCGGCTGGCGGAACCTGGCCTCGCAGGACCAGGTCAAGGCGTACGGCGACCACGAGGTCCGCTACCGGCCCACGCGCGACGGCGGCTACACGGTCACGGCGCCGGAGGGCATCCGGGTCGTGGCGGCCGCGCCCGACGCGGTCCGTCTCGAAGTGGACGGTGTCGTACGGCACTTCGAGGTCGCAGGCTACGGCGACGACGTCGTCCACGTCGGCCCGCACCGCCTCACCGCCGTGCCCCGCTTCCCCGACCCGGCCGACCAGCGGGAGCCCGGCTCCCTGCTTGCGCCGATGCCCGGCACGGTCGTCCGGGTCGCGGACGGGCTCGCGGTCGGGGACCCGGTCACCGCCGGGCAGCCGCTCCTCTGGCTGGAGGCCATGAAGATGGAGCACCGCGTCACCGCCCCCGCCTCCGGCACGCTCACCGCGCTCCACGCCGCGCCCGGCCGCCAGGTCGAGGTCGGCGCCCTGCTCGCCGTCGTACAGCAGTCCGAGCAGTCCGTGTAGTCCATGCAGCCCGCTCAGTCCGTGCACTCCGAAGCGCAGGAGGACAAGTCCGTATGAGCAGCACCATGATCGAAAGCGAAGAGCTGACCGCGCTCCGCGCCGCCGTCTCGGCGCTCGGTCACCGCCACGGCCCCGGCTTCGACCGTGCCGCGCTGTGGGCGGAGGCGGGCAAGCTCGGCTACCTGGGCGTGAACCTGCCCGAGGAGTACGGCGGCGGGGGCGGCGGCATGGCCGAGCTGTCGATCGTCCTGGAGGAGGCGGGGGCCGCCGGCGCACCGCTCCTGATGATGGTCGTCTCGCCCGCGATCTGCGGCACGGTCATCGCCCGCTTCGGCACGGAGGAGCAGAAGCGGGCCTGGCTGCCGGGCCTGGCGGACGGCTCGCGCACGATGGCCTTCGGCATCACCGAGCCCGACGCCGGTTCCAACTCCCACCGGATCACCACCACGGCCACCAGGACCGAGGACGGCTGGGTCCTGAGCGGCCGCAAGGTGTTCGTGTCGGGCGTCGACATCGCCGACGCCACCCTGATCGTCGGCCGGACCTCGGACGCCCGCACGGGCAGCCTCAAGCCCTGCCTCTTCGTCGTCCCCCGCGACGCCCCCGGCTTCGAGCGGCGCCAGATCGACATGGAACTCGACGCGAACGAGAAGCAGTTCGAGCTGACCCTGGACGACGTCCACCTCCCGGCCGACGCGCTCGTCGGCGACGAGGACGCGGGGCTCCTCCAGCTCTTCGCCGGGCTCAACCCGGAGCGCATCATGACGGCCGCCTTCGCGATCGGCATGGGCCGCTACGCCCTCGCCCAGGCCGTGAAGTACGCGAAGGAGCGCACGGTCTGGAAGACCCCCATCGGCGCCCACCAGGCCATCGCCCACCCCCTCGCGCAGGCCCACATCGAGCTGGAGCTGGCCCGCCTGATGATGCAGAAGGCCGCCCAGCTCTACGACGCGGGCGACGACGTCGGCGCGGGCGAGGCCGCCAACATGGCGAAGTACGCGGCGGGCGAGGCCTGCGTGAAGGCCGTCGACCAGTCCGTCCACACGCTCGGCGGCAACGGCCTGACCCGCGAGTTCGGCCTGGCCCGCCTGATCGCCGCCTCCCGCGTCGCCCGGATCGCCCCGGTCAGCCGGGAGATGATCCTGAACTACGTGTCCCACCAGTCCCTGGGTCTCCCCAAGTCGTACTGATCCGGTCCATCCTGGCGCCACCGTCCGACACCGAAGGGGCACACATGGTGTTTCACAGCGAGTACGCGGATGTTCCGGCCCTCTCCCTCCCCATCCACGACGCCGTCCTCGGCCGGGCCGCCGAGTTCGGGGACACGCCGGCGCTGGTCGACGGGGCCGGGGAGCTGAGTCTCACGTACGCCCAGGTCGACGCGTTCCACCGGCGGGTCGCCGCCGGGCTCGCGGAGGCGGGGGTCCGCAAGGGGGACGTCGTCGCCCTGCACAGCCCCAACACCGTGCTGTACCCCGTCGCGTTCTACGCGGCCACCCGCGCCGGCGCGTCCGTCACCACCGTCCATCCGCTGGCGACGCCGGAGGAGTTCGCCAAGCAGCTCGCCGACTCCTCCGCGCGCTGGATCGTCACCGTCTCCCCGCTCCTCCCGGCGGCCCGCCGGGCGGCCGAACTCGCGGGCGGCATCGCGGAGATCTTCGTCTGCGACCAGGCGCCCGAGGGTGAGGGGATCCGGTCCCTGCAGTCGATGCTCGGCGGCTCCGCGCCCGAGCCGGACATCGCGATCGACCCGGACGAGGACGTCGCGGCGCTCCCGTACTCATCCGGCACCACCGGCGTCCCCAAGGGCGTGATGCTCACGCACACGTCCGTCGCGACCAACCTGGCGCAGCTCGGCCCGCTGATCCCGATGAAGCCGGGTGACCGCATCCTCGCGGTGCTGCCGTTCTTCCACATCTACGGGCTCACCGCGCTGATGAACGCGCCCCTGCGGCACGGCGCCACCGTCGTCGTACTGCCCCGCTTCGAACTCGACACCTTCCTCGCCGCCATCCAGAACCACCGCATCAACGGCCTGTACGTCGCCCCGCCCATCGTCCTCGCGCTCGCCAAGCACCCGGCGGTCGCGCAGTACGACCTGTCCTCCCTGGAGTACATCGTCAGCGCCGCCGCCCCGCTCGACGCCTCGCTCGCCGAGGCGTGCTCGGCGCGGCTGAAGCTGCCGCCGGTCCGGCAGGCGTACGGGATGACCGAGCTGTCCCCCGGCACGCACGTCGTCCCCCTCGACGCGCAGAGCCCGCCGCCCGGCGCGGTCGGGAAGCTGCTGCCCTCGACCGAGATGCGGATCCTGTCCCTGGACGACCCGTCGAAGGACGCCGAACCGGGCGCCGAGGGCGAGGTCGCCATCCGGGGGCCGCAGGTCATGAAGGGGTACCTCGGCCGCCCCGACGCGACCGCGGCGATGATCGACGCGGACGGCTGGGTGCACACCGGCGACATCGGCCGGGTCGACGAGGACGGCTGGCTGTTCGTCGTCGACCGGGTCAAGGAACTCATCAAGTACAAGGGCTTCCAGGTCGCCCCCGCCGAGCTCGAAGCCCTGCTGCTCACCCACGAGTCCGTCGCCGACGCGGCCGTCATCGGCGTGATCGACGCCGACGGCGCCGAGATCCCCAAGGCGTACGTGGTCCGGCAGCCGGGCGCGGAGGGGCTCACCGCCGAGGACGTGATGGCGTACGTGGCGGGGAAGGTCTCCCCGTACAAGAAGGTCAGGAGCGTGGAGTTCATCGAGGGGGTGCCGCGCGCCGCGTCGGGGAAGATCCTCCGCCGTGAGCTGCGCGACCGGGACAGGGGATGAAGCGCGACCGGGAACGACGCGCGACCGGGAACGAAACGCGACCGGGAATGACGCGCGACCGGCTCTGAAGGTGGACCGTTGAGGAAGGTGGACTCTTGAAGCTGGACCGAGGCATCGCCACGCTGACGCTCGACAACCCGGAGAACCGCAACGCCCTCTCGGCCGCCCTGGTCGCCGAGTTGGCCGCGGCGCTCACCGAGTGCGGGCAGGACCCGGCGGTACGGGCCGTGGTGCTCACCCACACCGGCTCGACGTTCAGCGCCGGCGCGGACCTGAAGGCGCCGCCGAGTCCGTACGCCTTCGTGGACCTTCTCCGGCAGATCGTTGAGCTGCCGAAGCCGGTGGTGGCCTCCGTCGACGGGCACGTCCGGGCCGGCGGGCTCGGGCTGCTCGGGGCCTGCGACATCGTGGTCGCCTCGGACTCCTCGGACTTCGCGCTGACCGAGGCGCGGATCGGCGTCGCGCCCGCCGTCGTCTCGCTGACGCTGCTGCCCAAGCTGGAGCCGAGGGCGGCGGCGCGGTACTACGTGACGGGGGAGCGGTTCGGCACGGCGGAGGCGCTCGCGATGGGGCTCGTGACCGCTTCCGCCGGGGAGTTCGACGCGATCCTGGAGGGGCTGCGGCAGGGCTCCCCGCAGGGGCTGGCAGAGTCGAAGCGGCTGGTCACGGCTAGAGTCCTGGAGACCTTCGAGCGGGACGCGGAGGACCTCGTGCAGAGGTCGGCCTCGCTCTTCGCCTCGGCCGAGGCACGCGAAGGGATGACGGCCTTCCTCGAACGACGGGACCCCGAATGGCGGTTGTGACCGGCCCGAGCCAGGGCCCGGGCCCTGGCTCCAGGCAGGACCCCGAGCAAGGTCCCGAGCAGGCTCCCGGGCAGGGCGCTGAGCAGGGCCCCGAGCAAGGTCCCGAGCAGGGCGCTGAGCAGGACCCCGAGCGAGGTCCCGAGCAGGCTCCCGGGCAAGGTCCCGAGCAGGCTCCCGGGCCGGGCGCTGAGCAGGGCCCCGAGCAAGGTCCCAAGCAGGGCTCCGAGCAGGGCGCTGAGCAGGGCCCCGGGCAAGGTCCCGAGCAGGCTCCCGGGCCGGGCGCTGAGCAGGCTCCCGGGCCGGGCTCTGGGCAGGGTGCCGGGCCGGGCTCTGGGCAGGGTCCCGAGCAAGGGTCCAGGCGGGGCAGCCCCGAGCAAGGGCCCCGGCAAGGCCCCAGGCACGGTGTCAAGGCGGGGCCGCAGCAGGACAGGAGCCGTGCCACCCGGCAGCGGCTCCTGGAGGCGGCGGTGTCGTGCCTGGCCGAGCACGGCTGGGCGGGCTCCACGGTCTCCGTGGTCGCCGAGCGCGCCGGCGTCTCGCGCGGCGCGGCCCAGCACCACTTCCCGACCCGCGAGGACCTCTTCACGGCAGCCGTCGAGTACGTCGCCGAGGAGCGCTCGCAGGCGCTGCGCGGGCTCCCGGCCCGCGACCGCCGCGAGGCCGTCGGCGCGCTCGTCGATCTGTTCACCGGGCCGCTGTTCCGCGCCGCCCTCCACCTCTGGGTCGCGGCCGCCCACGAGCCTCCGCTGCACGACCGCGTCACCGAGCTGGAGGCCCGGGTCGGCCGCGAGTCCCACCGCATGGCGGTGACGCTGCTCGCCGCGGACGAGTCCGTCCCCGGGGTACGGGAGACCGTGCAGGGCTTCCTGGACATGGCCCGGGGCCTGGGCCTCGCGACGCTCCTCACGGACGACGCGGCCCGCCGCGCGCGGGTGGTGGCGCAGTGGTCGGTCCTCCTGGACGACGCGCTGGGGCCTCAGAGCGGCGCCGTCGGCACGGAGAGCGCCGCGAGGTAGCCGGTGAGCGCGGCCGCCGTGCCCGCGAGCGGGAAGCGGGCGCCGAGCTGCCCGTCGGGGCGGACCAGGAAGCCGGTCGGTCCTTCGGGACGGTAGAGCCGGGCGAACTCGCCGTCGGCGTCCCGGTACTCGGGTACCACCCCGTGCCCTCCCGGCTCCTCGGCCTCGCGCGCGAGCAACGCCACGATCGAAGGCCGGTCCCCGCCCACCGCCGCGGCGACCACCGCGCCCGCCTCCGCCGCCCGCGCCAGTTCGGCGGCCTTGTCCGCGTACAGCAGCAGGACGTGCCCGGTGCGGCCGCGCAGGACGTCGAGCAGCCGCAGCGGGTAGGTGGCCAGGGCGGTCGTCAGGCCGGCGCAGTCCGGGGCCCGGTCGCCCGCCTGTGGCGCGTCCTCCGGGCCGTAGGGATGGCCGGCGAGCGGCCCGTCCCGGTAGGAGACGAGGAGCTGGGCCTCCCGTGCCATCAGGGTCGCCGGGTCGTCGGGGTCGGCCCCCATGCCCTGGGTGGCGTGCCGGACGGTCCGGCCCACGACCTCCTCGCCGACCGGGCGGCGCTCGGCGTCGTAGCTGCCGAGCAGTTCGGGTCCGGCCTCCCCGCGCACGACGAGGGCGATCTTCCAGGCCAGGTTGCAGGCGTCCTGGATGCCGGTGTTCATGCCCTGGGCGCCCGTCGGCGGGTGGATGTGCGCGGCGTCGCCCGCGACGAACACCCGGCCTTCGCCGTACCGGTCGACGATCCGGTGGCTGATCCGGAACACGGACGACCAGCGCAGCTCGGAGACGCGGGCGGGCACGGGGGCGAGCCGGTCGACCACGGCCTGGATGTGCGACAGCTCGGGCACCCGGCCGCCCTCGATGCCGTGCGCCACCTCGTCGCCCGCCGCTCTGCCCGCGGTCAGCTCGGGCGGGACGGTCATCGACATGCGGTAGCGACTGTTCCCGGGGAGCGGGATGCAGACCAGGACGTCGTCGGTCGAGCCGTTCTCGGTGACGTGCAGGGACCGCACGCCGTACCCGTACGGCAGGTCCCAGTCGGTCTCGACGTCGCCGAGCATGTACTCCTCGGGGAACGCCCCGCCCTCGAAGGTCAGCCCGAGGCCCTTGCGGACGGTGCTGTGCGCTCCGTCGCAGCCGATCAGATACCGGACCCGCAGCTCCTCCTCCGCGCCGGACGCGGTCCGCAGCCGCGCGGTCACGCTGTCCGCGTCCTGCGCGAACGACGACAGTTCCGTACCGCGCTCGACGACCGTGCCCAGGCCGGCGACGTACTCCTCCAGGAGGCGTTCGGTCTCGTACTGCGGCAGCGCGGCGAAGCAGTACGGCACTTCGGGCGGCAGTTCGAGATCGATCCGCCCCCGCTCCCGACCGTTGACGTACATCAGCTGCCCCCGCAGTGGGACCGCGGCCTCCATCACGGCCCGGGCCAGGCCCATCCGGTCCCAGATCTCCAGGGTTCGTGGCTGGACGCCGACTGCCTTCGCGTACGGCAGCCGGGCCGGCAGCCGGTCGATCAGCCGGCAGCCCACGCCCCGCCCGCGCAGTTCGGCGGCCGTGCTGAGCCCGACGGGCCCGGCGCCCACGATCAGCACATCGGTCGGTACGTCGGTCGTACGGGTGTCAGCCACGGGTGCCTCCTCGTGGACGCGAACGGCCCCCGGACCGTCCCGGACACCATGGTCACCCGGCGCCGTGACGCGCGCCACATACGTTCGGCGCGCATCGCAGTACGCTGGTCGCATGCTTTCGCTCGTACGCCGCCGCCACGTGGACTTCGTCCGCGTCACGAGCATGGGCTGTCGGCGCTCCGCCTGACCTCGAAGCCCCCTCTCACTTCAGGCACCCGCGCCCCCGCCCCACCCCTGGCGGCGCGCCCGGGCCCCGTACACCCCGCGGACGCACACCATGACCCACAGCTCGTACTCCTCGCAGCTCCCGATCGTCGACCTCTCCGCCGCCGACCGCGGCCCCCAGGCCCGGCGCCTCCTCCACGCCCAGCTGCACTCCGCCGCTCACGACGTGGGCTTCTTCCAGCTCGTCGGGCACGGTGTCACCGAGGCCGAGACCCAGGCGCTGACCTCCGCGATGAAGGCGTTCTTCGCCCTCCCGGAGGCCGACCGGCTCGCGCTGGACACCACCAACTCGCCCCACTTCCGCGGCTACACCCGCATCGGCGACGAACGCACCGGCGGCTCCCGCGACTGGCGGGACCAGCTCGACATCGGCGCCGAGCGCCCCGCGCGCGTCCCCGGCCCGGGCGAGGCCCCGTACTGGTGGCTCCAGGGCCCCAACCAGTGGCCCGCCGCCCTCCCGGAGCTGCGCCTGGCCGCGCTGAACTGGGTCGAGCGGCTGAGCGGGGTCGCCGAGCGGCTGCTGCACGAGCTGCTCGCCTCCATCGGCGCGCCCGCCGGCTTCTACGACGACGTGTTCGGCGACCGGGCCCACCCGCACCTGAAGCTGGTGCGCTACCCCGGCAGCGCGGGCGACGGGGCCGATCAGGGCGTCGGCGCCCACAAGGACTACGGCTTCCTGACGCTGCTCCTCCAGGACCACGTCGGCGGCCTGCAGGTGGAGCGCGAGGACGGTCTCTTCCACGACGTCCCGCCGCTGCCGGGCGCCTTCGTCGTGAACCTCGGTGAGCTGCTCGAAGTGGCCACGGACGGCTATCTGCTCGCCACCAACCACCGGGTGGTCTCGCCGCCCGCGGCGACGGAGCGCTACTCCGTGCCGTTCTTCTACAACCCGCGGCTCGACGCGCGGATCGCCCCGCTGACGTTCCCGTACGCCTCGACGGCGCCCGGGGTGACGACCGACCCGGCGAACCCGCTGTTCGCCGAGTACGGCCGCAACGAGCTGAAGGGCAAGCTGCGCGCCCACCCGCTGGCCGCGGCCCGCCACCACGCGGACCTGCTGCTCACGGACGCGCGCCCGCTCACGGCCGCGTAGTCCGTCCGACACGCCGGAGGACCCGGGGCCGCTGTGCGGGCCGCCCCGGGTCCTCCGTGCTTTTTCTCTTTGCTTTTTCTGTTTCCGGACGCGCTTTCCGGACGTGCCTTCCGACCGCGCTCTCCGGACGTGCCGCGTCAGCCCGCGAACGCCGCCAGGTCGGCGTAGCCCGCGATCTCGCGCGGGTCGCGCTGGCCCGGGCCGGTGTAGCGGGCGCTCGGACGGACCAGGCGGCCGGTGCGCTTCTGCTCCAGGATGTGCGCCGACCAGCCGGCCGTACGGGCGCAGCTGAACATCGAGGTGAACATGTGCGCCGGGACCTCGGCGAAGTCCAGCACGATCGCGGCCCAGAACTCGACGTTCGTCGCGAGGACGCGGTCGGGGCGGCGGTTGTGCAGCTCCTCCAGGGCCGCCTTCTCCAGCGCCTCGGCGACCTCGAAGCGGGGCGCGGCCAGCTCCTTCGCCGTACGGCGGAGCACGCGGGCGCGCGGGTCCTCGGCGCGGTAGACGCGGTGGCCGAAGCCCATCAGCCGCTCGCCCTGGTCCAGGGCCTTCTTCACGTACGCGGTGGCGTCGCCGGTCCGCTCGATCTCCTCGATCATGCCGAGGACGCGGGACGGGGCGCCGCCGTGCAGCGGCCCGGACATGGCGCCCACGGCCCCGGAGAGCGCGGCGGCCACGTCGGCGCCGGTGGAGGCGATGACGCGGGCGGTGAACGTGGAGGCGTTCATGCCGTGCTCGGCGGCCGAGGTCCAGTACGCGTCGACGGCCTTGACGTGCTTCGGGTCGGGCTCGCCGCGCCAGCGGATCATGAACCGCTCGACGACCGACTGCGCCTTGTCGATCTCGCTCTGCGGCACCATCGGCAGGCCCTGGCCGCGCGCCGACTGGGCGACGTACGACAGCGCCATGACGGCGGCGCGCGCGAGGTCGTCGCGGGCCTGCTCGGCGTCGATGTCGAGGAGCGGCTTGAGGCCCCAGACCGGGGCGAGCATGGCGAGCGCGGACTGCACGTCGACGCGGATGTCGCCGGAGTGGACCGGGATCGGGAACGGCTCGGCCGGCGGCAGACCGGGGTCGAAGGCGCCGTCGACCAGCAGGCCCCAGACGTTGCCGAACGAGACGTGCCCGACCAGGTCCTCGATGTCGACGCCGCGGTACCGAAGAGCGCCGCCCTCCTTGTCGGGTTCGGCGATCTCCGTCTCGAACGCGACGACTCCCTCGAGCCCGGGTACGAAGTCGGACATCAGGCGGCTCCTCTATCGATGATCAATCATCCAGCGGTGGGTGGGACCTGTCGGTCGGGACCTTTGGTCGGGAAGCAACAGTCATCCAGCGGAAGAGTCTGTACGGTTCCGATGATGCGGGGAAGCGTGACATCCGGCACACTGCGCCGATCCGGCGACGAAGGGTTAGCGGCCGGCGATGCCGGGCAGACTGCGCCTCTGCGGCAGGATGAACCCTGTGACCGACGCTCTCGATCCCGCCGACATGCGCGAGCAGTACCGCACCACGGAGCTGACTGTGGCCGACCTCGCCCCCGAACCGATCGAACAGTTCACGCGCTGGTTCAAGGCCGTCGCCACCAGCCCGGCGATCCATGAGCCGAACGCCATGATCGTCTCGACCGCGACACCCGACGGCCGGCCGTCCTCCCGCACGGTGCTCCTGAAGCACTACGACGAGGCGGGCTTCGTGTTCTACACGAACTACAACTCCCGCAAGGGCGGTGAGCTGGCGGCCAATCCGTACGTCTCGCTGCTCTTCCCCTGGCACCCGCTGGCCCGCCAGGTCATCGTCACGGGCCGGGCGGTCCGCACCGGTCGCGACGAGACAGTGGCGTACTTCCGTACCCGCCCGCACGGCTCCCAGCTGGGCGCCTGGGCGAGCCACCAGTCCTCCGTGATCGCCTCCCGCGAGGAGCTGCTCGCCCGCTACGAGGAGCTGGCCGCCCGCTACCCGGCGGACGAGCAGGTGCCGGTGCCGCCGGAGTGGGGCGGCTTCCGGGTCGTCCCGGACACGGTGGAGTTCTGGCAGGGGCACGAGAACCGGCTGCACGACCGGCTGCGGTACGTGCGGGTCGCGGACGACGGCTCCGGCGACGAGGGCGTCTGGCGGGTGGAGCGACTCTCACCCTGACAGCTTCGAGGCTTCCGCCAGGGCCGTCTCGACGGCGTGCGCGATGTCCGTGACGGGGAACTGGACGTGCCGCACGGTCCGCTCCCGGTCCAGGACGAGCACCGCGCGCTTCAGCCGGAGTGCCTGGCCCGCGCGGAACGTCGGCAGCCGGAGCGCCGCCGCGAGCCGGGCGTCCATGTCGGAGAGCAGCGGGAACGGGATCTCCTCGGCGGCGGCGAAGGCCCGCTGTTCGTCGGGGCGCTGGGTCGAGACGCCGTGGACGGCGATCCCGGCGGCCGTGAACGCGCCGTACGCGTCCCTGAACAGCCGGTTCTCCAGGGTGCAGCCGACCGTGCCGGGGATGTCGTTCCAGCCCTCGGGCAGTGGGCCGGGCCGCCCGGTCGCGGGGTAGCAGAAGAGCACGGTGGCGGCGGCGTCCGGGTCCACCGGGTCCCGCTCGGTGCCGGTGTGCGCCGGCAGGGTCAGCCGCGGCAGTCGGGTGCCGGGCAGCTCGTGGACGCGGAGCGCCTCGGCGCTGTGGCCGTCGGCGGAGGCGGTGAGGCTCCCGTCGCCGAGCAGCCAGCGGTCGGACCAGTCCTGGAGGGCGACCAGGACGGGGAGCAGGGCGCGCCCCGAGGCGCTGAGCCGGTACTCGTGGCGCACCGGCCCCTCCTGGTACGGGACGCGGTCGAGCACGCCGCTGTCGACGAGCTGGCCGAGGCGCTCGGTGAGGACCTTGCGGGAGATGCCCAGCTCGGCCTGGAGCTCGTCGAAGCGGTGCCGGCCGCGCGCGGTCTCCCGGACGAGCAGCAGGCTCCACCAGTCGCCGACGACGGCGGCGGCGTGGGCGATCGCGCAGGCGGCGTCCCGCTCGGGCACGGCTCGGGCCATGTGCTCCTCCTTGGGATCTTTCGGACGCGGACCCGGTCCATCTTGCGGCACCGAGTGAGTTCCCGATAGAAACTCATTGTAAGTTTCCAAAAGAGACCCACTCCGTGTCGTTGGCGCGGGGGTCTCGGGGAGGGGGAACCCGCATGTCCACAGCCTGGGCGACCGCATGGCGCACCTGGCAGACGACCCGTCGCGCCTATCCGTGGACGTACGCCGTCGGTACGGTCCTGCCGGCCGCGCTCGCCATCGGGCTCGCGTACCTCGGCTACCACGCCATCGGCGGCGGAGCCGTCGCCGAGGACTTCACCGAGGGCAGCGGGACCACCGCCTATCTCGCCTACATCGTCGTCGGCGCGACGGCCTTCCAGTTCACCGTCCGGCTCATCCTCTGGTCCGCGAAGGCGCTCATCACCGAGCAGCGGCAGGGCACCCTCGGCGCCCTCCTCATCGCCCCCGCGCGCCGCTTCCCGTACCTCGCCGGCTTCACCGCCTTCGCGGTCCTCAGCAGCCTGGTGGAGTTTCTCGCGCTGGGCGTCGTCGTCGCCCTGCTCGGCATCTCCGTGCCGGTGGCCTCGGCGGCGGGCGTGCTGGCCGGCGCCCTCGCGCTGATCGGCGCGGTCTTCGCCCTCTCGGTCGGGCTCGGCGGGCTGATGATCGCCGCCGGGGAGGCGCACATCTCGCAGAACACCGTCTTCATCGTGCTCGGCCTGGTCGGCGGCTTCACCTTCCCGCGCGCCTACCTGCCGGAGCCGCTCCAGTGGTTCGCCGAACTGCTGCCGACGACCGCGGCGACGGACGTCCTGCACGCGGCGACCACCGGGGCCGGCTCGCTGCCCGAGCTGGTGCCGCGGCTCGCGGTGAGCGCGCTGCTGAGCGGCGCGTACCTGCTCCTGGGCCTGATGTACCTGCCGCGGGCCGAGGCCCGCGCGATCGAGAGGAACTACTGACATGACGGGTACGACGGGCATCCAGGTCCGCTCCCTGCACAAGGACTTCCCCGTACGCACCAAGGGGATCTTCGGCGCCAGGGACGTCAAGCGGGCGGTCGCCGGCCTCGACCTCGACATCCCGCCCGGCCGGATCACCGGCCTCCTCGGCCTCAACGGCGCCGGCAAGACCACCACCATCAAGATCCTCGCCACCCTGCTGCGCCCGACCTCCGGCACGGTCACGGTCGACGGCCTCGACACCGTCGCCGACGCCCGCGCCGTACGCCGCCGGATCAACCTCATCGCGGGCGGCGAGCGCATGGTCTACACCCGGATGACCGGCCGGGAGAACCTCTGGTACTTCGGCCAGCTCTACGACGTCCCGAAGCGCGAACTGTCCACCCGCATCGACGAGTTGCTGAGCACGGTCGGACTGACGGACGCGGCGGACACCGTCGTCGAGCGGTACTCGCGCGGCATGACCCAGCGCCTCGCCATCGCCCGGGGCCTGATCAACCGGCCCGCGTACCTGCTCCTCGACGAGCCCACCCTCGGCCTGGACGCCCCCATCGCCCGCGACCTGCGCCGAGTCGTCGCCCGGCTGGCGGCGGAGGGCACGGGCGTCCTCCTCACCTCGCACTACCTCGCCGAGGTCGAGGAGCTGTGCGGCCATGTGTACGTGATCTCGGCCGGCCGCCACCTCGCCGCCGGCAGCCCGGCGGAGCTGAAGGCGGCGACCGGCAGCCACCGCACGATCCGCCTGACGGTCACGAACCCGGGGGAGGCGACGGCCGCGGTGGCGACGCGCTTCGGCGCGACCCGGGAACCCCTGCCCGACGGCGGCGAGCTGCTGACGCTCCGCCACCCGGACGACATGGCGGGCCCGTTGGCGGCCGCGATCGTCGGGGCGGGCGGCTCGATCGGCGGCCTGGAGATCGCGGAGGCGAGCCTGGAGGACGCGATCCTGGCACTGGCGGAGACGGGGGAGGCGGCACTCGTATGACCAAGCGGACCCACACGCCGACCGACACGCAGACCCACACGCCGACCGACACGCCGACCGACACGCAGACCCAGATGCCGAGCCCCATGCCGGCCCGTACGTCGAGCCCCACGCCGACCCGCACGCCGGCCACCACACCGACCCGCACGTCGGTCACCGTGCGGGCAGCCGGCGCGGCGCGTCGTGCGTCGGCCCACGCCGTCCGTGTCTTCGCCGCGGAGGCCCTGAAACAGCACCGGCGGCTCTTCGGCCAGCCGCTCGTCGTCTTCTCGATGCTGGTCTGGCCCGTCCTGCAACTGGCCACCACCTACTACACCTTGCGCCCGCTCGCCACGGCCTCCCCGGCCGCCGCGAACTGGCCGGTGGCGGCCGACCCGGAGCGCCTCCTCGCGTTCCTGGCCACCGGGACGCTCGCGTACGCCTTCTTCTTCTCGCTCGTCCAGAGCGCCTGGCACTTCTCCTTCGAGCGCTCCACCGGCACCCTGGAGCTCCTCTTCCTCTCCCCGGCGGGCCGTCTGACCCTCATGGTCGCCAACGGCGCAGGGGCCCTGCTCCAGAACGCCTGGCTGCTCACCTGCTTCACCGTCGCCGCGCTCACCGGCTTCGGGGCGCTGTCGGTGTCGGCGTGGTGGATGTACGGGATCGTCTTCCTGGCGCTGCTGATCCCGGCGGTCGCGTGGGGCACGTTCCTCAACAGCCTGCTGGTCTTCTCGCGGGACTCGGCCTTCCTGTACACGATCCTCGACGAGCCGCTCTGGTTCGTGTCGGGAGTCCGCCTGCCGAACTTCGCCCTCCCGGTGGCGATCCAGCTGGTGGGAGCGGTCTTCCCGCTCACCGGCAGCCTGATCGCGGTCCGCGGCGCGCTCCTGGAGCACCGCACCCTGACGGAGCTGACCCCGACGCTCCTGGGTCTGGGCGCCCTGAGCGCGTTGCTGCTCGCCGTGTCGGCGGTGATCCTCCGCGTGGGCGAGGCCCGCGCTCAGCGCACGGGCAAGCTGTCCCTGGCGTAGGGAGCCGGGAAGCCAAGGGAAGCCAAGGGGCCCCGGGAAGCCCAGGGGAGCCTCGGGAAGCCCCGGAAACGCAGGCGACCCGTGGGCCTTGGTCCCGTCCGCTCGAGTTCGGACGGGAGCCGGCCGGACTTACCGGCGGCCCACGGGTCGGGTGACTGCTTGGAAATCGGCAGAAGACCTGCCGGGGCGCACAGAGTGCGACGGCAGGCCTTAGCCCGCAGTCACCTCACGAGTCCGAAAAGAAACCATTTTTTCGGATCACCTCCTTTCGCGTGTACCTCCACACTAGGAACCCCGCCGCGGAGGCTCAAGCGATTTATCTCGCCCCGCCCGTTCGTTTCCGGGGCGCAACGTTTTCGTGGAACCGGGTGTGTTCTGCGTCACGTTCCAGTTGAATGATCGGAGGCGTGCGGGTGCACGCGCGTACACCGTCCTGCAGGGGGTGCCGGGATGAGTGCAGCCAGGGGTGGGACCACGTCCGTGCCGGGGGAGGATCTGCTCGCCGCGCTCCTCGACGGGATGGACGCGGCGCTCTGTGCCTTCGACGCGCTGGGGACCGTCACGCACTGGAACAAGGAGGCCGAGCGGATCCTCGGCTGGTCGGCCGGGGAGGCCGTCGGGCGGCGCGGGTTCGACGGGTGGGCGGCGCGGCCCGCCGACGCGGCCGAGGCGCTCGGGCGGCTGATGGCCGCGATGGACGCGCCGGGCCGTCTTGTCCACGAGTTCGCGCTGGTGCGCAAGGACGGCGGGCGGGTCCTCGTACGGACGCAGTCGGCCGGGGTGCGCGGCGCGGACGGCAAGCCCGCCGGGGTGTACTGCGCGTTCAGCGAGGTGCACGCGCAGATCGACCTGGAGCGCTCGATCGCGCTGAGCGAGGCGCTCTTCGAGGAGGCGGCCTGGGGTGTCGTCCTCGTCGACGTGGACCTGCGCCCGGCCGTCGTCAACGGGTACGCGGCCCGGGCGATGCGCGCGGGGCGGACGACCCTGCTCGGCCGGCCGCTCGGCGAGGTCGTCGAGCAGGGCCTGGAGGAGCTGGAGTCCGCCCTGGAGCACGTGCTCGCGGAGGGCGCGCCGACGGCGCCCGCCGAGGTGTGGGTGACCCTGCGGACGGCGGACGGTACGCGCCGCCGGTGCTGGCGCAGCGGGTTCGTGCGGCTCGCGTCGCCGCTCGCGGAGGAGCCGGTGCCGCTGGGCGTGGGCTGGCTGTTCCAGGACGTCACCGAGGAGCGGCTCGCCGAGCAGGAGGCGGACCGGCTGCGGTTCCGGTACAGCCAGCTGCACCGCGCGGGCGCGGTCGCCGCCGAGTGCGAGGACCCGAGGGAGGCGGCGACGGTCCTCCTCGACTTCGCCCTCGCGGGCTTCGCCGACCACGCCCTGGTCGACGTCGCGGCCGGGGAGCGGCGGCTCGTGCGGATGGCGACGACCCCGGCCGGCGAGCCGGGGCCGGTGGTGCCGGTCGCGGGCGGGGGCATCCCGCTGCGCTACCCGTCGGGCCACCCCGTCCTCCAGGCCCTCTCCCGTACGGGACCGGTGCGGGCGTCCGCGACCGCGGCCGCCGGTTCCCAGGCCGCCGAGGACTGGGCGACCGAGCGGCTCTGGCCGTGCGACGCCCGCCACGCCCTGTGCCTGCCGCTGCGCAGCAGGGGCAGGACGGTGGGCGCCGTGACGTTCCTGCGCTCCGCGTCCCGTACCCCCTTCGAGCGCCCGGACGCGATCTTCGCGGAGGCGGTGGCCGTACGGGTCGCAGCCTCGCTCGACCTCGCGGCGGCGCTGGCGGGGGGCAAGGGCGGCGGCGCCCCGTCCCGCTGAGGGCCGCCCCCTTTTGCCCCTGGCTAGGGCCTGTCCGGCGGATCATGACCGGGGCCGCGGCGCCTGGCACGGCACCTCGCCGCGTTGCCGAAACGCCCCGATAGCTCCGCTATCGAGACGCTCCGGCGCCTTGCGATGCACCGCACCAGACGCCGCGGCCTGTCCGGCCCTGATCCACCGGACAGGCCCTAGGCGGCGTGCAGCGCCAGCGTCGGCGACAGCCGGGACGCCCGGACCGCCGGGTACAGGCCCGCCACCGTGCCGATCACCAGCGTCGCGCCGAACCCGCCGCCCACCGCCCACGGGGGCACCACCCACGGCAGGCCGCCCGTGTACGCGTACACGCCCGTCGCCGCGCCGCCGAGCGCCACGCCCGCCAGGCCGCCGAGGCCCGACAGCATCAGGGACTCCGTGACGAACTGGATCCTGATCTGGCCCCTGGTCGCCCCCAACGAGCGGCGCAGACCGATCTCGTGGCGGCGCTCCAGAACCGAGATGATCATGGTGTTCGCCACGCCCACCCCGCCCACGAGCAGCGCGATCCCGCCGAGGCCGAGCAGCAGCGTGGAGAAGGCGCCCTCGGTCGCCGCCTTCGCCTGGAGCGCCGCCGACGGGTCGCCGACCGACACGTTCTGCGGGTTCTCCGGGTCGATCGTCGGCGCGAGCAGCCGCTGCACGTCCCGTACGGACGCGTCGGTGGACCGCTCGTACACCGCCGTCGGATGCCCGTCGAAGCCCAGCAGCTGCTGCGCGCCCTCCCAGCCGACCAGCGCGGCGCGCTCGATCTCGGGCGCGAGCGGCAGCGGGTCGAGGATGCCGACGACCGTGAAGTACCGGTCGTCGATCCAGACCTGCCGGCCGGGCTCGGTGATGCCGAGTCGTTCGGCCGCCACATGGCCCAACACCACGGACGGGTAACGGCCGTTGGCGGTGTTCAGCCAGGTGCCGGACGCCACGCCGCCGCGCAGGGCGGCGAGCAGCCGCTCCGTGGCGGCCTTGACGGCGATCCCTCCCGTCTCGCCCTCGGGGATCTTCTCGGAGCGCCGTACCGTGCGGTCGAGGTCGGCGGTCGCGCCGACCTCCTCGACGCCCTCGATCCGGCCGACCATCCCGACCGCGTCCTTGGGCAGTTTGACCTCCTGCCCGCTGAACATGCCCTCGCCCGGCTTGGCCACCAGCATGTTCGTCCCGAGCGCGTCGAGCTGCCGCATCAACTGGGCCTGGCTGGAGGCCGAGATACCCACCACCGCGATCATGGTGGCGATCCCGATGGCGATGCCGAGCGCCGAGAGCACCACCCGCACGGGCCGGCTGCGCAGCCCGGCGGAACCGACGTGCAACACGTCCCGAGGCCCGAGCCGCGCGGCCTTCAGCCCCCGCCGCGCCCGCCGTCCGCCGAGCGCCGCGTCGCGGGCGCCGCCCGCGCGGCCGGTCCCGGGGCCCGGGTCGCCGGGAGCGGTCCCCGCGATGCCAGGGCCGAACCCCGCGAGGGCGGTCCCGGGGCCCGCGTCGCCGGGGGCGAGGCCCGTGCCGTTCGTGCCGTCGCGACCCGGGTCCGTGCCGGCGGTCTCGTCCTCCCGGCCGCTTCCCGCCCTCACGCCGCGACCTTTCCGTGTGCCGTGTCGGCGACGACCCGGCCGTCGCGGATCCGGACCTGGCGCGGCAGTCGGGCGGCGATCTCCGTGTCGTGGGTGATGACGGCGATCGTCGAGCCCTGCCCGTTGAGCTCGTGCAGCAGCTCCATCACCGCCTCCCCCGACGCCGAGTCGAGCGCGCCCGTCGGCTCGTCGGCCAGCAGCAGGTCGGGTTCGCCGACCACCGCGCGGGCGATGGCCACGCGCTGCTTCTGGCCGCCCGACAGCTCGTGCGGGCGGTGCTTCGTCCGGTCGGCGAGCCCGACGCGGGCGAGCGCCTCCGCGGCCATCGCCCGCCGCCGCGCCCGGGGGAGCCCCGAGTACAGCAGCCCCTCGGCGACGTTCTCCAGCGCGCCGACCCCCGGCACCAGGTGGAAGGCCTGGAACACGAAGCCGATGTGGCGCGAGCGCAGCGCGGACAGCCGGCGGTCCGTCAGCGCGGCCACGTCATGGCCGGCGATCTCCACGGTCCCGGCGCTCGGCCGGTCCAGGGTGCCGACGATGTGCAGCAGCGTGGACTTGCCGGACCCGGACGGGCCGACGATGCCGAGCAGTTCGCCGGCGCGGACGGTGAGGTCCACGCCGTCGAGCGCGCGGACGCCGCCCGCGTACTCCTTGGTGACCCCGGAGAGCCTGACGACGGCGGCAGCCACCCCGCCACCGGTACCTGCCCCCGCGCCGGCACCCGTGCCCGCACCGGTAGCCGTGCCCGCACCGGCACCCGTGCTCGCACCGGCACCCGGGCCCGTACCCATACCCGTACGCATGCTCATACGGACGGCACCCCGACCTTCATGCCCTCGCGCAGCCCGTCCCCGCTGATCTCCACCCGGCCCTGGCCGAACATCCCGAGCTCGACCCGGACGTCCCGGGTCCGCCCGCCGCTCTCCACGAGCTGGACGCCGAAGCCGCCGCCGGGCAGGGCGAGCAGCGCGTTGACGGGGACGGAGAGCACGTTCTTCCGGGTCTCCCCGGTGAGGTCGACGGTGACCGGGGACTGGTCCACGCCCGTGACCTTGCCGGGCGCGTCGAAGGAGACCGTGATGTCGATCTTCGGCGTGCGGTCCTGCGGGTCGTCGCCCGACGAGGCGGTCTTCCCCACCGAGGACACCTTGCCGGGCGCGCTCGTCCCGTCCGGGAGCTGGACGGTGACCCGGGTCCCGGTCTTCGCCGCACCGGCGTCCGCGACCGGCATCTTGAACCGGACGACCCGCTCGGAGCCGGTCACGGTGAGCACCGGACGGCCCGGCCCCACCTGGTCGCCGGTCGCGGCGCCCGCCTCCTTGACGCGCACGGCGCTCCCGGCGAAGGCGATCGCGTCGGGGCCGACGGTCCCGGTCTGCTTCTGGTCGTGCGACTTCTGCCAGCGCTTCACGGCGGCGGCGGTCTTCTCCGTGTACTCCTCGTCGACCGTGAAGCCGGCGTAGCCGAGCGCGGCCAGGTTCTCCTCCAACTGCCGGACGTCCTTGCCCTTGTCGCCGGTCTTCAGGGTCCGGTACATGGGCTCGGCGCCGTACATCAGGCGGACGGGCCTGCCGTCGACCTCGTACAGCCGCTCGTCCCGCGCGACGGTCGAGCCGGTCGGGGCGATCCGGGTGAGGATCCCGGAGGGCCCGGCGTTGATCTTCCGCTCGCCGAGGTAGCCGAGCGTGCCGTCCTGCTGGGAGCTGTCGCTCAGGTCGCCCCGGGTGATCGGCGTCGTCGCGGGCGGCTTCCTCGACTCGGCCGCGGGCCCGCGCTCCTCGGGGGCGGCGAGCGCGGTCACCGCGACCCCGGCGCCCGCGACGACGACGATCGTCGCCAGGGCCGCCACGAGCTTGCGCCGGCTCATCGCGACACGCTCTCGCAGGCCTTGTTGGCCTTCTCGAACTTCTTGGCCTGCTCGCCCTGCGGTATCGGCCGCGCCGCGGTCATCCCGCCCTCGCCGAACGTCGGGTCCGGCATGTCGAAGCCGTTCTTCCGCATGCACTGGGCGTACTTGATCATCTTGTCCTTGTCGGCCTGGGTCGGCTCCTTGCCCATGCCGGCGCCGCCCTTGCCCTGACAGGCCTTGAACGCCTTCTCCATCTTCTCCTTCGACATGCCGTCGCCGCCGATGGTCAGCCCGACACCCTCCTCGCCCGGCTTGGGCTCGGGCACGTCGAGGCCCTGCTCGCGCAGGCACTTGCGGTGCTCCAGGGCCTGGTCGGCCTTCTTGCCCTCGTCGCTCACGCTCTCCGAGCCGCCGCCGGCCTTCGCTCCGTCGCCGCCCCCGCCGGCGCACGCGGCGGTGGTCAGCAGGCAGAGCGCGGCGAGGGAGGCGACGGCGGCCAGCTGGAAGGTCTCTCGGGTGCGCCGGGTGGTGCGCGCGGTGGTGCCTCGGGTGGTACGTCCGGTGATCGTCATGGGCGGCAGCCTGCGCGCGGGAGGGGTTTCGTTTCTCTCAGCGGATCGGTTTACGGAGACGAAAGCCCCGGTCGGGATAGACAGGGGCCATGCGTGTACTGGTGGTGGAGGACGAGGCGTTTCTCGCCGAGATGATCGCCGAGGGGCTGCGCCGCGACGCGCTCGCCGTGGACGTCGCGGGCGACGGCCTCGAAGCCCTGCGGAAGCTTCAGTTCGGGGAGTACGACGTGATGGTCCTCGACCGTGACCTGCCCGGCATGCACGGGGACGACGTCTGCCGCCGCGTGGTCGAGCAGCGCCTGATGACCCGGGTCCTGATGCTCACGGCCGCCGGAACGGTACGGGACCGGGTCGAGGGGCTCGGCCTGGGCGCCGACGACTACCTCACCAAGCCCTTCGCGTACGACGAACTGCTCGCTCGGGTCCTGGCCCTGGGCCGGCGCGCCCGGCCCGCGCTGCCGCCCGTCCTGGAGCGGGCCGGGATCGTCCTGGACACCGCCCGCCGCCAGGCCAGTCGCGACGGGCGGCACCTGCACCTGTCGCGCAAGGAGTTCGCGGTCCTGGAGGCGCTGCTGCGCGCCGAGGGGGCCGTGGTGAGCGGTGAGGACCTGATCGAGCAGGTGTGGGAGGAACACACCAGCTACCGCACCAACGCGGTACGGGTGACCCTGAGCAAGCTCCGCGCGAAGCTCGGCGAGCCGCCGGTGGTGGAGACGGTGCCGGGCGCGGGCTACCGGATCGCGTCATGAGGGCGGGTCTGAGGGCAGCGGCCACGAAGGTCATGGGCGGCGAGCGGGCCCGCCTGACGGCCCTCTACGGAGGGCTGCTCCTGCTCGCGGGCGCGCTGCTCACCGGGGTCGTGTACTTCCTGGTGAAGGAGGGCCTGTACTCCTCGATCAGCGTGGCCATGACGACCGCGGTGCCCGCGCAGCGCCTCCAGGACCTGCCGGCCGCCGCCTCGCCGAGCCCCGCCTGGCGGGAGGCCACGCCCACGGTCCCGACGCAGGGCCTGGCCATCACGAGGACCCTGAGCGACGCGGCCGAGAGCGCCGCGCTCGAACGCCTCCTGACCGTCTCCCTGCTCGTCCTCGCCGCGTACGCCGTCCTCTCCGTGGCGCTCGCCTGGTGGATGGCGGGCCGGGTGCTGCGCCCGGTCGCCGTGATCACGGACACGGCCCGCCGCCTCTCCGGGGAGAACCTGCACGAGAGGATCGCCCTCGACGGGCCGCCGGGGGAGCTGAAGCGCCTCGCGGACACCTTCGACGAGATGCTCGGGCGCATGGAGCGCCTCGTCTCGGCCCAGCAGCGGTTCGCGGCGAACGCGGCGCACGAGCTGCGGACCCCGGTCGCCGTGCAGCGGGCGGCCGCCGAGATCGGCCTCGCGGGTGACCCGGGACCGGAGCGCGTGGCCCGGATCCGGGAGAAGCTGATCGAGGTGGCCGACACCAGCGAGCGCACCATCGAGGGACTGCTGCTGCTCGCCTCCTGCGACCAGGGTCTGAAGGAGCGGCGCCCGGTCGCGGTGGACGAGGTGGCGGAGCGCGCGGCGCGGGAGCTGGCCGCCGAGGCGGCGGAGCGGGGGATCGACGTCGTGGTCGACGCCCGGCCCCTGACGGTGTGGGGCGACGCGGCGCTCCTGGAGCGTCTCGCGCACAACCTGGTGGCGAACGCGGTCCGGCACAACGTCCCGGACGGACGCGTCGTGGTCCGTACGGGCCCCGAGGGCATCGAGGTCACGAACACCGGCCCCGTCGTCCCGCCCGAGACCGTCCCGCTGCTCTTCGAGCCCTTCCGCCGCCTCTCCGCCCGCACCCAGGCCCCGGGCGAGGGCGTGGGCCTCGGCCTGTCGATCGTCGACTCGGTCGCCCGCGCCCACGGCGCGACCCCGACCGCGACCGCCAACCCGGAGGGCGGCGGCCTGACGGTCGCGGTGCGGTTCGACCGCTGAGGGCCGGTACGGCCAGGACGCGTCGGTACGGCCCGGACGTGTCGGTCAGTGCCGGAAGAAGATCCGGTCGCGGTACTCGGTCATCACGCGGCCGTTCCACTCGTGGCCGCCGTCGACGTTGCCCGAGCGGAGCAGGGGCGGTTCGATGCCCAGGCGGACCAGTTCCTCCGCCGCCGCGGCCATGGTGGCCTGCATCAGGGCGCTGGTGACGACCGTCGAGGCCGGGGCGAAGGGCGCCTCGATGCCCTCGTGGGTCAGCTCGGCGTCGCCGACCGCGATCCGCGAGTCGAGGACGATGTCGCAGTGGTCCTTCAGGTACGTCCCCGAGACGTGCCGGGACTTCGTCTCCGTCGCGTACGCCACCGAGGTGACCCCGATCACCGTCAGGCCCAGGGCGCGGGCGTTCATCGCCATCTCGACGGGCAGGGCGTTGCGGCCGGAGAGGGAGATGATGATCAGGACGTCGCCCGCCTTGGCGGGCGAGGAGTCGAGCACCGCGCCCGCGAGGCCGTCCACGCGTTCCAGGGCGGAGCCGAGCGTGGCGGGCATGACGTCGACGCCGACGACCCCGGGGACGGCCAGCAGGTTCATGAGGGCGAGGCCGCCGGCCCGGTAGACGACGTCCTGGGCGGCCAGGGAGGAGTGGCCGGCGCCGAAGGCGAAGAGCCGGCCGCCCGCCGCCACGGTCTCGGCGATCGCTGTCCCCGCGGCGGCGATCTCCTCGGAGTCCTGGTCGCGGACCTGCTGCAGCAGGCCGATCGCGGCATCGAAGAACTGCCCTGCCAGCTTGGACTCGCGCGCGCTGTCGCCCATTGCGGAAGCTCCTTGTCGTCGTGTCGCGGATCACCGTGCGGTCTGGACCATTGCTCTGTCAATACCGTCTTTGCCCGGCGTTTCCCCCGCGCGGCACGGTTGTCGGTGGGATGCGTCAGAATTGGTGCAGGGCCAGCGCACGACTCATCGAGGGGCACGTATGTCCGGACTGATCGACACCACGGAGATGTATCTCCGCACCATCCTCGAGCTCGAAGAGGAAGGCGTGGTCCCCATGCGCGCCCGGATCGCGGAGCGCCTCGACCAGAGCGGCCCCACGGTCAGCCAGACGGTGGCCCGGATGGAGCGGGACGGTCTGGTGGCCGTCGCCACCGACCGGCACCTGGAGCTGACGGACGAGGGCCGCCGCCTGGCGACGCGCGTGATGCGCAAGCACCGCCTGGCCGAGTGTCTCCTCGTCGACGTGATCGGCCTGGAGTGGGAGCAGGTCCACGCGGAGGCCTGCCGCTGGGAGCACGTCATGAGCGAGGCCGTCGAGCGGCGCGTGCTGGAGCTGCTGCGGCACCCGACGGAGTCGCCGTACGGCAACCCGATCCCGGGTCTCGAGGAGCTGGGCGAGAAGGCCGAGGCGGAGTCCTTCCTGGACGACTCCATGGTGTCGCTCGCCGACCTGGACGCGGGCGCGGACGGCAAGACGGTGATCGTGCGCCGGATCGGCGAGCCGATCCAGACGGACGCGCAGCTGATGTACACGCTGCGGCGGGCGGGCGTGCAGCCCGGCTCGGTCGTGAGCGTGACGGAGTCGGCGGGCGGTGTCCTGGTCGGCAGCAGCGGCGAGGCGGCCGAGCTGGACGCGGAGGTCGCGGCGCACGTCTTCGTGGCGAAGCGCTAGCGGGTCCCGCAGACCCCCGCGGGAAGGCCCCCGAAGGCGCCCGTGGGCAGTACCCGCAGACCTCCGCAGGCCCCCGTCACATGCCCCGGCCCGTTTTACGGCGGAATCGCCACGCCCGCGCCCCTCGGCGTGCCACGCTGGGTTCGGTTCACAGGACCGGGAGGGGTGGGTGCGATGGAGTCGTCGGGGGCGGTGCCTCAGCAGACAAGGAGCCCCGGCGCCCATGGGCGCCGGGGCCTGTCCTCCCCTGTGCTGACCCGGAGCCCCGAGCTCCCAGGGTCATTCCCCTCGGACCGTTTTCCCCGAGCGGTCCGCCTCCCGCTGAAGATCTCCCCTCGGCGGCGCGCGTCAATCCTTGAGCGTGGTCACTCGAACGAGGGGGTTTGCATGGCAGATCCTCATTTTCGAATACGGGTTCGATAGTCTGGCGGGGCTCGACACGCTCGATGGAAAGAGGGGGTGCCAGGGAACATGGTGCGACGTCTCGACGTCACCGGGGCCGACGGCGTACGCCTGGCTGCCTGGGAGTTCACGGAAGAGCAGACAGCGCCCGCCGGGACGGCCGGCTCCGGGGTGTTACTGCTGCACGGCCTGATGGGGAGCGCCTCGCACTGGGCCCCCACCGCCCGCTGGCTGGCCGGGCGCCATCGGGTCGTCGCCCTCGACCAGCGCGGTCACGGCCGGAGCGAGAAGCCCGCCGCCGGACCCTTCACGCGCGAGGCGTACGTCGCGGACGCGGCGGCCGCCGTCGAGCAGCTGGGCCTCGGCCCCGTCACCCTCGTCGGGCACTCCATGGGAGCCCTGACCGCCTGGCAGCTCGCGGCCGAGCATCCCGACCTGGTCCGCGCGCTGGTCATCTGCGACATGCGCGCCTCGGCCCTCGGCGCCGCCTCCCAGCGCGAGTGGACGGACTGGTTCCGTCGCTGGCCGGTGCCTTTCGCCTCGCTCGACGGCGTGCGGCAGTGGTTCGGCGAGGCCGACCCCTGGGTCGAGCGGCCGAACCCGGCGCGCGGCGAGTTCTTCGCCGAGGTGATGACCGAGCGCCCCGACGGCTGGTACCCGGTCTTCGACCCGGCCCAGATGCTGACCTCCCGCGAGACCTGGGTCCACGACGCCCACTGGGACTCGCTCGCCCAGGTCCGCTGCCCCACGCTCGTGGTCCGCGGCCTGGACGGCGAGCTGGGCCGGGCCGAGGCCCAGGAGATGGTCCGTGTCCTCCCGCGCGGGGCGTACGCCGAGATCCCGGACGCCGGCCACCTCCTGCACTACGACCACCCGGACGCCTGGCGCACGGCCATCGAGCCGTTCCTCGAAGGCGTCCTCACCTCCTAGGGCCTGTCCGGCGGATCATGACCGGGGCCGCGGCGCCTACTTCACCGCGTGGGGAGCAGCGCGGGTGCGGCCACGCGCGGGGGCACCGGCCGGTCGTAGACGTTGTCCGGCGTCACGACCTGGGTGATGGCGCGGGCGACCAGCGAACTCGGCTCCTGGCCCTGGCTGGTGATGTCGGTGTTGAGCATCAGCACCAGGGTGGCCTTCAGCTTCGGCAGGTAGACGGTCACTGTCTCGTACCCCGGGATGGAGCCGTTGTGCCCGATCCAGCCGCCGCTGTTCATGATGCCGAGGCCGTAGGCGGTGCCGGGGAAGCCGGTGGGCAGGAACTTCAGGCGCTGCGCCTGGGTCTGCGGGCTGAGCAGCTCGCCGGTGGCGACGATCCTCGCCCAGCGGCGCAGATCCTCCAGGTTGGAGATCATCGCCCCGGCCGCCCAGGCCCAGCTGGGGTTCCAGTCGGTGGAGTCGGTGACCTGGCCGCTCAGCGTCTGGTTGGTGTAGCCGCGCGGGTGCGGCTCGGGGAACTCGGGGCCCTCCGGCAGCAGCGTGTGGCGCAGCTTGGCCGGGCGGAGCACGCGCTTCTCCAGGAAATCGACGAGCCGGTGCCCGCTGACCTTCTCCACCACCAGGCCGAGCAGGATCAGGTTGCTGTTGGAGTACTGGAACTGGGCGCCCGGCGCGAAGGTGTTCTTGTGCGTGTAGCCGTACGAGAGCACCTCGTACGGGGTGAAGGTGCGGCTCGGGTCGGACAGCAGGTCGTGCTGGAAGTCCGCGTCGTCGGTGTACGGGAAGAGTCCGCTGCGCATCTCGGCGAGGTGGCGCAGCGTGATCTTCCAGCCGTTGGGGACTCCCGCGATGTACTTGGCGATCGGGTCGTCGAGCTTGATCCTGCCGTCGTCGACGAGCTTGAGGAGCGCGGTGACCGTGAAGGTCTTGGTCTCGCTGCCGATCCGTACGAAGAGGTCGGTGGACATCGGCTCGCCGGTGACCTTGTCGGCGACGCCGGTCGCGCGGACGTAGCGCCCCTTGCCGGGCATCCACAGCCCGACGACGAGGCCGGGGATCCCGGCCTGTACGCGGACGTCCTCGATGGTTCTGTCCAGCCGTGCGGTCAGCTCGGGCCCGAAGCCGCCGGAGGGGCCGGGGCCCGCGTCGGAGGCCGGGGCCGTGTGGTCGGCCGGTACGGCCGTCGCGGGGGCGGTGGCCACCGGGGCGAGGACGGACGCCACCAGCAGCGCTGCGGCGAACAGTCGGCGTCGACGGGCGGGGATACGGCGCATGGCGGGCGTCTCTTCCAGTTCGGGATCCGGGGGCGGGATCCGGCGTCGGGATCTATGGGTCCGGATCCATGGGTCCGGACCCGGGGGCGGGATCCGGAACGCCAACGTGACCCGCGCGCCCCCACCCGCACGCCTTCCTCGCCCCGCCGCCCCGGTGAGTCCACTCGTTCGGTCCCGGCCCCGGTCCCGGCGGCGGGGGAGGGGGAGCGGGTTCAGTCCGCCAGGACCCCTTCGATCCGCCGCAGGGGGAGCCGGGTGCCGGTGTCGGAAGATTCCGACGTGTCGACTTTTCCCGACGCGTCAGTCGGGCGTTCCGGCCGCCCGACAAGGGCCGGTGTGCCCCAACACCCCATTCCCTGAACGGGTGTTCGCACGATACGTTCACGGCACCTTCACGCCGCGCCACCCACGGGAGGACTCCCCATGAAGAAGACCCTCGCCACGACCGCCGCCCTCGCGCTCGCCGCCCTGGCCGCCGCGGCCGTCGTCGGCCTCGCCGGCCAGGGCTCCGACGGCGCCGACCGCGCGAGCAACCGGGAGACGGGCACGGTCAAGCTCGGAAAGGCGGCGGGGGACAAGAAGGTCGAGGTCATCAAGTAACGGCGGCCGCCGGCCGTACTCCGGTCGGCCCCGTCGTACTCGGGTCGGCCCGCCTACTCCGGTCGGCCCGCCTGCTCGGGTCGGCCCGCGCAGGCCGTTCCGGGGAGCCGGACCGTGACGACGAGGCCGCCGGTGGGGCGCGGGGCGAGGTCGAGGGTGCCGTCGTGGGCGCGGACGACGCTCTGCACGATGGCCAGACCGAGGCCGACACCGGCGTGCTCCTCGGCGGCCGCCCGCGGGTCGCGGGCGCGTTCCGCGCCGCGCTGGAACGGCTCGACGAGGGTCGGTACCAGCTCCGCCGGGAGCACGGGACCCGTGTTCTCCACGCGCAGCACGCTCGTGTCGCCGTCCGCCTGCGTATGGACCGTGACGGTACCGGCCCTGCCCGCGGGCAGGTTGTGGACGACGGCGTTCTGGACGAGGTTCGTGACCATCCGCAGCAGGAGCTCCGCGGAGCCGCTGGTCATGGTCGCCCCACCCGTGACGTCGAGCGTGATCCCGCGCCGTTCGGCGAGCGGGAGCAGGGTCTCGGCGGCTTCCTCGGCGACGAGGGAGAGGTCGACCTCCGCGCGGGTGAAGGTCCTGCGGTCGCTGCGGCTGAGCAGCAGGAGGGCCTCGGTGAGGTCGATCGCCCGCGTGTTGACCGTCTGCAGGCGCCGCAGGAGTTCGTCCCGGTCCCGCGCCGGGTCCTCGCGGGCGACGTCGAGCAGGGCCCGCGAGATCGCCAGCGGGGTGCGCAGCTCGTGGGAGGCGTTCGCGGCGAACCGGCGCTGCTCGGCCACGTGCGACTCCAGTTGGCCGAGCATCGAGTCGAACGCGTCGGAGAGTTCACGGAACTCGTCCCGGCGGCCCTCCATGTGAATCCGGTGGGACAGCGACCCGCTTCCGGCCAGGCGCGCCGCGGCCGTGATCCGCGTGAGCGGCGCGAGCATCCGGCCGGCGAGGAGCCAGCCCCCGACGAGGCCGAACACGAGCAGGAACGCCATCGCCGTGGCGGCGGCGGGCGCGAAGGTGCGCACGAGGAGGTAGCGGTTGGGCGAGATCCCCAGGAGGCCCTGGTCCTTGTCGGGTACGTAGCGCAGGATGAACACCCACACCACGGCCAGGAGCAGGGCGCCCGCGACGGCGAGGAACCCGGCGTAGGAGAGGGTGAGCTTCAGCCGGACGCTGAGCCCGGGGCGCCTAACCATGCGCACGATCGGACGAGGACGCGGAGCCGCCCCCGGACCGGTCTCCACTCCCGGAGCCGTCCCCGCCCCCGACCCCGGACCCGCCCCCGGACCGGGAGCCGTCCCCGCCCCCGGTGTCGATCCGGTAGCCGACCCCCGCCACGGTGGCGATGATCCAGGGCTCGCCGAGCCTCTTGCGCAACGCGGAGACGGTGATGCGCACGGCGTTGGTGAGCGGGTCGGCGTTCTCGTCCCAGGCGCGCTCCAGCAGCTCCTCGGAGCTGACGACCCCGCCCTCGGCGGCGACGAGGACCTCGAGCACGGCGAACTGCTTACGGGTGAGGGCCACGTACCGGCCGTCGCGGAAGACCTCCCGGCGGAAGGGGTCGAGCCGCAGCCCCGCGATCTCGCGGACCGGGGGCCGGGCGTGCGCGCGCCTGCGGTCGAGCGCCCTGAGCCGCAGGACGAGTTCCCGCAGGTCGAACGGTTTGGTGAGGTAGTCGTCGGCGCCGAGTTCGAACCCGGAGGCCTTGTCGTCGATGCGGTCGGCGGCGGTCAGCATGAGGATGGGGATGCCGCTGCCGGAGGCGACGATGCGCCGGGCGACCTCGTCGCCCGAGGGGCCGGGGATGTCGCGGTCGAGGACGGCGAGGTCGTAGGAGTGGACGCCGAGCAGCGCCAGGGCGGTCTCGCCGTCGCCGGCGATGTCGGCGGCGATCGCCTCGAGGCGCAGACCGTCACGGACGGCTTCCGCCAGGTAGGGCTCGTCCTCGACGATCAGTACGCGCATGCCCGAAGCCTAAGCAGCGGGACATATCGCCGACGTATGCGCCGCGACCCGCCCCCACTCACCCGCGACCCGCCCCCACTCACCCGCGACCCGCCCCCACTCACCCCGCCGCCGGTACGGGCCGTCGCGGTGGGTCCGAGGGCTCCAGGGGCTCCAGCGGCGCCCTCGTCCGCCACCAGCGGCGCGACGCGAGCCCGGCCAGTACGGCTCCGGTGGCGTTGACCAGGACGTCGTCGACGGAGGACACCCGGTCCAGCTGGAAGACGTACTGTGCCGTCTCGACCAGGACCGAGCAGCCCGCCCCGAGTGCCAGGATCCGCGGTACGGACGCCAGGGCGGCGAACCGCATCGGAGCGAAGAACGCCAGCGACGCGAAGACCAGCAGGTTGCCGACGATCCCGAGCGAGCCCATCGTGACGAGGTCCCGCAGCGGCACCAGGCTCACCCGGGCGGGGACGACACCGGCCCCGCCGCCCGGCATCAGGGTCATCCCCAGGAACGGCAGCGTCCCGTGCACCATGCCCACCTCGGCCAGCGACCACCGCCACGCCGAGCGCCGGTCGACGCCGCGCGCCCGCCGAAGGCGCGCCAGCGCCCACACCACGGCCAGGGACAAGGGCACGGCGACCAGGGTCATGAGGACCAGGCCGTTGAACGTGTCGTAGCAGCCGTGCCACCGCCCGGCCCGGCACGCGGGGGCGGCCATCATGAGCGGCCCGCGCACGACGAACAGCCCACTCGCGAGACCGAGGACGCCCAGGCTGACGAGCACGGTCCTGAGCGTGCGGCGGCCCGGACGGGACGGGAAGGAGCCATGATTCATGCCCCCATGAGAAACGGAGGCCGGTTGCGACGCCGTATGCGCTTTTCGATACGCCCGCGATACACCCCGCGATACGCGACGTACGCGACTCACTCCGCGTACGGGACTCACTCCGCCAGGACCCGCCGCAGGCACTCGGCGAGGCGGGCCGCGAGGGCGCCGGTCGTGTCGAGCCGGGGGTTGAAGATCGTGACGTCGAGTCCGACGGCGTGTCCGTCGGAGAGCGCGGCGATGAGGACGTCCTCCAGCTCCGCCCAGGTCAGACCGCCGGGCTGGCGGTAGTCCACGGCCGGCATGATCGCGTCGTCGAGCACGTCCACGTCGAGGTGGACCCAGAACCCGGCCCGCTCGGCCCCCGTGAGCCGCCGGACCGCGCCCCGGGCCGCATCGGCGGCGCCGGCCGCGCGGACGTCGTCCAGGTCCAGGGCGTACAGCTCCGCCGGCAGCGGCTGCATCCCGTCGGCGGCGGACTCGGCGGCGTCCCGGTAGCCGAACACGACGACGTCCTCGTCCCGCACCAACGGCACCCGGCCCTCCAGGTCGGTCAGCAGCCGGGGACCACGCCCGGTGGCGATGGCCAGCTCCATCGAGGCGACCTCGCCGCTCGGCTCGGCCTCGGGCTGGTAGAAGTCGGTGTGCCCGTCCAGGAAGAGCAGCCCGTACCGCCCCCGGCGCCGTAGGGCCAGCAGATTGCCCAGCAGGATGCTGCAGTCCCCGCCGAGCACCAGGGGAAACCGCCCCCGGTCGAGGACCCCGCCCACGGCATCGGCCAGGAGCACGGAGTACCGCGCGATCCCGTCCGGGTTCAGCACCCCGGTCGCCGCGTCCCGCCGGGGGTCGTACACGGGCGCCCCCACCCGCTCCGTCCGCACGCCCCCGGCGATCCGGCGGAGACCGGCGTCCATCAGCGCCCGGGGCAGTTCCTGCACCCCGGACGGCCACAGCCCGAGCACGGAGGGTGCCTCGACGATCGCCACCTCGACGGCTGCCATACGTCCATGGTGGCGCAGACCGCCGACCCAGGGTCACCGCAGGGAATTCCCCTGCTCAGGACGGTGCGGGGCCAGTAGCCTCCCCGCATGCGAAGCATCGAGACGCTGATACCGGAGGCCGGACACTTCGACAGGGCGGGCCTCCTGGAGGTCGACGCCCCGACGCTCGCCCGGTACGTGGCCGACCCCGGCCACCCGTGGTGGCGCCGGAAGCCCTGCGTGAGCGCGCTGACGGGCAGGGTCCCGGAGGAGTCCGTACCCGAGCTGATCGCCCGCATCGGCGACCCGGACGACGCGCCCGAGGTGCGCCGCGACCTGCTCGACCTGCTCGCCGACCGGGAGGAGTTGCTGCCCTGGCTGCGGCACGAGGACCGCGCCGGCGACACCTGGTACGGCATGCGGGAGGCGTTCCTGAAGGCGCGTGGCCTGCTCGGCGACCGCACGGCGCTGCACGACCTGACGACCCTCGCCGCCTCGCTGTGGCAGGGGCCCCGTGCCGCCGGCGAGGCCGGTCTGGACGGCCTCGTCGACCGCCACGGCGTGGCCACGATCCTCGCGGACCTGGGCACGGACCGGCCCGAGGACCGCCTCTTCCGCCTCCGGATGCGCTACCGCGCCGACGAGGACGTGACCGATGTCCTCGCGGACCCGGACCGGCAGGTCGCGCACCGCGCCCAGTGGTGCGCGGACGACCCGGACCGCCTGCGCGCCTACATCGGCGAGGCGCCGACCACCGAGGCGAAGCTGTGGGCGGCGTACGCGCTCCACGGCCTCACCGAGGACACCGCCGAGACCCGCTCGCTGTACGAGAGCCTGGGCCGCCCCCGCGTCGAGGTCGAGGACCTGGACGAGGACATCCGCGCCGCGATCGTCCACGAGTACGTCCCCGGCTGCGAGCCCACGAGCGACCCGCGGTGGCGGATCGAGGCCCTGTGCACCGAACCGCCCGCCCGCCCCGACGTCGACGACCGACTCGGCCGCGCCACGGCCGCCCTCACGGCCGCGGGCCTCGATCCGAAGCCCCCGGTCTCCTGCGGCGAGGACAACCAGCAGGGCGACGGGACGTACCACGTCATCGAGGCCGCCGGGCGCCGCCTCCACATCAGCACGCTGGGCCCGTTCGCCACGGACGAGGAGGAGGGCTACGAGGGCTCCGCGGACTCCGGCGCCCGCGAGGCCCTCGAAGCGGCGGGCTTCCACTGGATCGACTGGGACACCGGCGCGACCGTCGTCACGGACCTCTGCGTGTACTTCTTCGGCTCCCGCGGGCCCCTGACGGTGGGGGCGCTGCTCTTCTACTGGCAGGACTAGGACTTGTCCGGCCGATCATGCGACGAAGCCGTCCGCCGAACTCCGGCACAGCCTGACGGGGGGTGACCTGTCGATGCGGGATCGTGACTACGTCGCGATACGAACATGTATGCGACGAGCTTTACGATTCCGCCATGATCATGTCGTCCATCGACCCCGACTCGCAGAGCTTCGCCGACGGCCAGGCAGTGGGGACGCTCCTTGTCACCGCCGTAGCGATGGTTGTCATCTGGTTCACCACCAAAGCCTGGCGCCGCGGCCCGGTGCCGACCAGCGCGGTTGCCGCCGAGCACGTTACGGCCCTTGCCATGCGCCGCGGAAACATCGTCCGCGGCGTTCTGCTGGCTGTTGCGGCCGTGGGTCTGATACGGGCGTTTTCTTTTGAGGGAGAGCCGCCTGCCGCCGAGGCAGCCCCCGCCGTCCAGGCCCCCGCAGTCCAGACCCCCTCCGCCACAGCGGGGGCTTCGGAAGCCAAGCGCGTCATCGACGCCGCCCCACGCATTGGCGGATACCGGCTGCTGTCCGGCGCGGAAGCCGCCGAGTACGAGCGGAAGACCTCCGGGAAGAAGCCGTCGGGCAAAAGATGGTTCTACGACGGTCCCGGGGAGGGGCCGGTGGGCGCCGTGCTTCAGATCAACGCCGTTGAATGGGACGCGAACCTGGCCGAGGCCAAGCGCTCGCACACCATGACCTCCGAAATGCGCAACGTCTTCGCCGGGGCGCGGGCAACGGAGGTCACCGCGTTCGAGGCGGGGCCCTGGGGCGGCCAACTGAGCTGTGGCTTCTTGGCGTCGACCACCGGCCGCCCGATCCTGTGCGCATGGGCCGACTCCGGCACATCCGCTCAGGTGCTGCTGGCAGATGAGAAGAGCCTCTCCAAGGCTGCCGAGGTTGCCTTGCAGTTCCGCGGTGGTTCAGAGAAACGCAGCTGACGGACCCCACGAACACTTGCTCCGGCAGGTGATCGGCCGGACAGGTCCTAGGGGGCCGGTGGCGGGAGCAAGCCCGACAGCTTGCTCCCGCGCGCACCAGGGCCGCCTGCCGTGTGGATCAGGCCGGGATGCGGGTCCCCGTGCCGCCGACCCTGATCCGCCGGTCGCCCGCCCGCAGTTCCACCGTGAGGACGCCGGGGCGTCCCATGTCCTCGCCTTGGTGGAGGGTGAGGACCGTGGCCTCGGGCACGAGTCCGAGCTCGCGGGCATACGCGCCGAAGGCGGCGGCCGCCGCCCCGGTCGCCGGGTCCTCGACCACGCCGCCCACCGGGAACGGGGCGCGGACGTGGAAGACCTCCGCGGAGGCGCGCCAGACCAACTCCAGCGTCGTCAGGTCGAGCCGGTGCATGAGGGCCTCCAGGCGGGCGAAGTCGTACGCCAGGTGGGCCAGGCGCTCTCGGCTCGCGGCGGCAAGGACCAGATGGCGGGCGCCCGCGAAGGCGATGCGGGGAGGCAGGGCGGGATCGAGGTCGCCGGCCGGCCAGTCGAGCGCGGCGAGCGCCTCTGCCAGGTCATCGGCCGCGATCTCCTCGATGTGCGGTTCGACGCTCGTGAGCGTGGCCCGCAGAGCCCCGCCCTCGCGCGTCACGGTGACCGGCACGGTCCCGGCCCGCGTGGTGAACACCAGGTCGCCCGGGCCGATGCGCTCACCGAGGGCCACGGCCGTCGCGACGGTGGCGTGACCGCAGAAGGGCACTTCCGCCTTGGGGCTGAAGTAGCGGATGGTGTACGCGCGCCCCGCCTCCGACGCGCCGGAGCCCGCTCCCTCGGACGGCGCTGTCAGGAACGCGCTCTCGCTGTAACCGACTTCGGCGGCGATCGCCAGCATGTCGTCGTCGCTGAGGCCCGTGGCGTCGAGAACGATTCCGGCGGGATTGCCTCCCTCGGGGTCGTCGGAGAAGGCGGTGTAACGCAGGACGTCGGGGGTTTCCCGGATGGAGTTCATGCCGGCGCAACGGCGGGTATCCCCGGGTTGGTTCCCCAGGTGGGGATCGTCTCGGAACTCCGCTCCGTGGACGCGATCTCTGATCCCGCCCTTGAGGACTTGGAGGTGGCGCTCCATCGCACCGGATCGAACCATCGGTGGCCCGTACGGCGATCCGCTCCAGGACTTCATCAACCGTGGCTGGCCACCGGGATACAGCCAGAACCTGGTCGCTCTCCTGCAGGGAGAGGTGGTGGAGCGGATACGCGCGCTCGTGCCGGGAGTCGAGGACGGTCGGGCGGCGGAGTGGCTCTGGGTCGCGGCTCATGTGCCGGCCCGGCGGGCCGTCGAGTTCACCGCGCGTTCCGACGTGCCCGAACAGCACGCTCATGCCGCGGGTCTCACCGGGGACCTTCTGACAGCGGTGGCGACCGGACTGCGCGTCCGCCGCAGCCAGTCGGCGTCGGCGCCCTTCAGGGTGCTGATGACGCCGGCTACCGTCCCCTGCTCACCCTCACTCGAACTGGCCTCTTTCCTTGCGGAGGTAGAAGCCGTCGTCGACCACTACTTCGACTCGGTACGGGCGGAAGGTGGCGCCGAGGCGGTGGCCGGAGGGACCGTGACAGCGATGCGGGACCAGTTCACCATCCTCGGCAAGCCGTGCGAGGAGGACTGGGGAGGCTGGGCGCTGCTCGCCACGATGATGGCGTTCGAGGAGTACGCAGACGCCCTGCCTCAGCCCGGTCGCCCCCGGTGGCGGATGCCGCACAAGCGCCGGCGCGCCGAGTGGGCGGGTCGAGCGCACCAGGCAGGACGCATGTTCACGGCTGCTGCCGCACTCGGACTGCTCCGCTTTGCCGACGAGGCCTTGTAGGCGCGCCGCCGGATGGGGCGCGCCCTAGGCCTGCTGGCAGTACCGGACCGCGCCCGAAAGGAACCGGTTCCAGGCGTCGGGGGAGACGGTGAGGGCGGGGATGGTGGTGTCCTTGGAGTCCCGGACGTGGACGGTGTGGGGGCAGGCGGCGACCTCGACGCAGTCGCCGCCCTGGGGGCTGCTGTAACTGCTCTTGAACCAGTTGAGATCGTTACTCATAGCTTCCGCACCACCTGTTCGATGAAGACTGCTGACTCTTCCGGGGTGAGTGCCTGGGCTCGCAGGGAGCCGTAGCGAGCGAACGCGTCACCCAACTCGGGCTGCTCAGTGAGAAAGTACCTCCCGCTCTGACCCTCGACATAGACGATTTGGTCCTTGCGGCCTTCCGTCTCAAGCAGCGTGAACGGGCCGTCCAGCCCGGCATGGGTCTCCCGGTTCTCCGGCATGACCTGGATCTCCACGTTGCGAAGACGGGCGACTTCGAGGATGTGGAGCAGGTTGCCCTTGAGGACCGCCGGTCCGCCGATGGGCCGGGTGAGCGCGATCTTCTCCAGTACGAACCTGATCAGGGCGAAGGGCCTGCGGTGGAACAACGCGTGTCTCGCCATGCGTGACTCGATCATGGTCTCCCGCTCGTCGTCCTCCCAAGGCGGGTTGGCGCAGTTGAAGACCGCTCGCGCGTAGTCCGGGGTCTGGAGCAGTCCGGGGATCAGATGGTTCGAGTACGCATGGATCCCGGCGGCCTTAGCCTCCGCTTCCAGGTAGTCCTCGAACCATGCGACCACCGCGCTGAGCGGAACCTCCTCGGCCAGCTCCAAAAGTGCACCTTGTGCACCGAGCATCTCGTCGGCGATGGCGACGAAGTCGCCCTTCGCGCGCCGCTCCCCACGCTCGATCATGGCCACCTGGGACTTGGAGTATCCGGTCGCCTTGCCCAGCGTCTCCTGCGCGATTCCCGCCCGCTCCCGAAAGAACCGGAGCAACCTCCCGAAGGCCTTCGCCGCCCCCGGGCCCCTGCCGTTCCCCTTGTTCACAGCACACCTCCCCGATTGCACAGCCCTGCACAAACAGGCTGTGGCCCTGGTCACAGTAGATCCGCGCCGCAAAGCTGGTGTCATGAATTCGCGCAAGTCACTTGACAGGGTGCCCTCTTGGGTTCCCGCCACCGGTCACGCCCTCCGTCACGCCGGCGTGCACTTCGACGCGGTCCGCGTCGGTGGGTTTCTCGGGGAGGACGTCGCGTACCGGCTCATGGAGTTCACCGACTTCCGCGCCGGGCCGATCGTGCGGGAGGCCACCGGGGAGCGGAACCTGTACTTCCTGCTGCCTCCGCAGACCGCCGCCGCCCACGCCTGGCCGGCGCCCGCGCGGGCGTTGAGTCGGAGCGGGCGGAGCGAGGCGTTCGTCGGGGTGCCGGCGCTCGACGGGGCGACCTGGCCCCTGGACTGGCGCTCCCGGCCCACCGACGAGGACCCGTTCGTGGAGCCGGGGCTCCTGCACCTGATGGTCACCCGCGCGGTGGAGTGACGGAGCCGCCCTGTACGGTCCCCCTCGGCGGCGCGTCGAGCACCTGTCCGCGCCGCATCAGGGGAGGGAAAGAGATTGCGCACATCTTGGGGAAGACGCCTGGTCACCGCGGTCACCGCGCTGGGGCTCACCTCGGCCGGGCTCCTCGGGGCGACGCCCGCGCAGGCCGCCGTCGGTGACTGCCCGAAGGGCTACTTCTGCGCGTGGCAGACCGACAACGCCACGGGCACCATGTTCAAGACGGACAAGAGCGTGGCGACGCTGGGGTCCTGGGACAACAAGATCCGGACCATCGTCAACCGCACGTCCCAGTACGCCTGCCTGCACAGCGACGCGAACTACGCCGACAGCTCCTTGGTCGTCGCGCCCGATCCGGCGGCCGCCAACTGGGGAGGTCCCGGCACCAACAGCCTCAGCTCCGTGAAGCTCGTGCCCACCGCCCGGGAGTGCAGCCTGCCGGCCTACCCCGAGTGGTCCTCGACGCAGGCGATGTACGCGGCCGACTTCGGCGACATGAACGGTGACCAGCGCGCGGACGTCGTCGTCCGCGACCAGGCGGGCCGGCTGTGGTTCCTGCCGGGTGACCTGACCGGCCGGATGATCGGTTCGGCCGGCTGGAACGGGATGAGCGCCCTCACCCGTCACGGCGACTTCAGCCGTGACGGCCGGGAGGACGTGATCGCGGCGGAGGCGTCCACCGGGAAGCTGTGGCTGTACCCCGGCACCGGGACCGGCGCTCTCGGGGCGCGGACGCTGATCGGCAGCGGCGGCTGGAACGGCATGGCCCAGATCACCGCCTTCGGCGACCTCACCAGGGACGGTCGCAGCGATCTCGTCGCGATCGAGAAGTCCACCGGGAAGCTGTGGCTCTACCCGGGCACCGCCTCCGGTGGTCTCGGTGCGCGGAAGCTGATCGGCAGCGGCGGCTGGAACGGCATGAACGACCTTGTCGGCGCCGGTGACATGAACGGCGACTCCCATGCCGACCTGCTCGCCCGCGAGGCGTCGACCGGGAAGCTCTGGTTCTACCCGGGCGGGCCCGGATACATCGGCGCGCGGAAGTTGGTCGGCTCCGGCTGGAACACCATGAGGTACGTCATCGGTGTGGGCGACTTCAGCGGTCGCGGCCCCGGCCTCGCCGCGGTCGCCACGCCCAGCTACACCGGGCCGAACTGCTGGTCGGGCGCCTGCGTCGTCAAGTACGCCGCCAACGGCATGGGCGGCGTGTACCCGGGCGAGCCGCAGCCCTGGGACTGGTCGGACCTGAACGGCGCCTTCTGACAGCCGGGAGGGCCTCCGTCCCGGATTCCGGACGGAGGCCCTCCCCTGGGGTGCGCGTGTCAGAACGGTCAGAACTCGAAGACCGCGCTCTTCCACATCCCGACGCTCATCTCGCACGTGTTCCCGTACGTCGCCGACCACGTCACGCGCTTGCCCTTCCAGATGCCCTCGCCGGTGACGGTGACCGGGTCCCAGATGCGGGTGCACGGGGCGGCGGCGTTCAGGCGGGTCAGGCGGGCGAAGTCGCCGTCCACGGCGCTCAGCTCCTTGCAGGCCGCCGCCGGCGCCGGGTGGGTGCCCTCGGCCGTGGGGGCGCAGCTCAGGGTCACCGCGCGCTCGACCGTCGCCGTCGCCGCGGACTCGCCCTTGGCCACGGAGAGCACCAGCGCCGACGGCGGGTACAGGCGCGTGGGCTCGGCCTGCGCGGAGGCCGGGGTCGCGGCGACACCGATCAGCGCGAGGCCGGTGGCGAGCGCGGTGGTGAAGGCGGTGTCACGGAGCAGGGGACGCATGGAGATTCCTTTCGGGGCGGGTGCTGCCTGATTGCGCCCCGGAGTCTTGCCGATGCGGAGGGTGATCGCACATCCGTCGCCGCTTTCCGGTCACGACCGAACGTTCGGCCTGTTGGGAACGGGTGTGCCCCTCGCTGAGAGCGCTCCGGGCGCAGCTGGTCCAAGGTGGAACGACCAACTGGCCTGCGAAGATAAAGAATTGGTTCGAATTCGCACGATATTCGGAGGCGCCTGTTCGGCCGGAAGCCCGCGCCCGTGCACCTGCACGAGCACGGGCTCCCGTACGCATCAGCCGAGTCGCTAACCCTTGCTCACCGCCGCCAGGATCTCCGGCAGTCGGCGGGCCGTGCGCGGGGCCGCCAGTTTGAGGCCGGCCCACAGGAACAGCGCGCCGTACAGCGTGCCCAGCGGCAGCAGGAGCCACAGCAGGGACGTCTCGTCCGTGACGTTCAGGTAGATCGCCGCGCCGATCACCGGGGCGCACAGCAGCGCCGCCGCGAACATGCCGCCGATGATCGAGATCCAGGCGAGACCGCCCTGGCCCGGCGCCACGTTCTTGTACGCGCTGTCCTGCGGGATCGAGTACGGGAACAGCGCCGAGGCCAGCGCCCCGACCCCCAGCATCGTGCCGAGCAGCGCGAAGGCCACGCCCAGCGCGTCCGGCAGCGACGACCAGGCGCCGGACACGGCCGCCGTGCCCACCGTCACCAGGACCGTGAACGGCATGGTGATCACCAGCAGCGTCAGCGCCCGCGCCCGCAGTTCGGCGTACGCGTCCGCGGGCGTGGAGATGGTCTGCGCGACCATCCAGAACGCCGAGGTGTCCTGCCCGAACTGGTTGTACATCAGCATGCCGAGCATCCCGGAGGCGAAGCAGGCCCAGTAGACCGAGCCCGCGCCCTGGAGCGCGTTGAACATGGGCACGATCGCTCCCATCGCGAGCGAGGTGATCCAGCCCATCTTGGTCTTCGGGTCGCGCCAGATGTAGCGCAGGCTGCGCTCCATCACCGGTCCCGTACGCCCGCCGGGCAGCAGCCGCGCGAGCCGGCCCGTGGACTCCCGGCCGCCGCCGGCCGTGTCCGGTGCCGCGCCGATGGTCGAGCCGTCCGGCTCGGTCATCAGCCGCACCAGGCTCCGCTGCCACCAGTACAGCAGCGCCCCCAGCGCGACGGCGGTGAGCAGCAACTGGACGGCCGCGACCGCGTAGTCGCCCTGGCTCGCCGAGTCCACCGCCGCGACAGCCGAGGCGGGCGGCAGCCAGCTCACGACCGCCGTCGCCGGTTCGAGCGACGACAGGCCACCGGCCCGGCTGAGCCGCTGGGCGCCGAAGTTGACCGCCTGGATCCCGAGCGCGATCACCAGCCCGCTGAGCACCGCCAGGTCGCGGCCCTTGCGCGAGGTCAGCAGCCGTACGTTGGCGGCGGCGACGGCGCGCGAGAGCGCCACGCACACCAGGACCACCAACGGCACGGCGAGGACCGCCACCACGACCCCGCCCGTGCCGCGCGCCAGCGCGAGGGCCGCGCCCAGGCCGACGAGCAGGGTGAACGCGGGGCCCGTGCCCACGAGCGAGGCCACGAGCAGCGCGCGGACCAGCGGGCGGGGGTGCAGCGGCAGCATCACGAGCCGCGAGGGGTCGAGGGTCTCGTCGCCGCTCGGTACGAAGAGCGGCATCACGGTCCACGCCAGCGCCATCACGCCGGTCAGCAGGATCGCGAGCGAGGCGGCGTCCGCGTATCCGCGCAGCAGGACGAAGCCGAGCAGCAGCAGCGCGCCGAAGAGCGCGGTGACGACGATGGACGTCACGTAGACGGCGGTCCGCGCGGCCGACTGGCGCAGCCCGTTGCGCAGCAGCGACAGCTTCAGCCGGACGAAGACCGACGTCAGAGAGTCGGGGGCGGGCGCCGTGGTCATCGGGCCGCACCTCCGCCGAGCCAGTCCAGGGACTGCCCGGCCGACTCGCGCCCGTTCGCGCCGACCAGCTCCAGGAACGCGGCCTGCAGCGACGGCGCGTCGCCCCGGACGTCCGCGAGCGGGCCCTGGGCGCGGATCCGGCCGGCGGCCATCACGGCGACCCAGTCGCAGAGCGACTCCACCAGCTCCATGACGTGGCTGGAGAAGACGACGGTCGCGCCCGAGCCGGTGTACCGCTCCAGGACGCCGCGGATGGTCTGCGCGGACACCGGGTCGACGCCCTCGAACGGCTCGTCGAGGAAGAGGACTTCCGGGTTGTGCAGGAGCGCGGCGGCCAGGCCGATCTTCTTGCGCATACCGGTCGAGTAGTCCACGACCAGCTTGTTCTGCGCGCCCGCAAGGTCCAGTACGTCGAGCAGCTGCGCGGCCCGCTTGTCGACCTCGGCGCCGGGCAGCCCCCGCAGCCGCCCGGTGTACGCGAGGAGTTCGCGGCCCGAGAGCCGCTCGAAGAGCCGCAGCCCCTCGGGCAGGACGCCGATCCGGGCCTTGACCTCGGCCACCGACTCGGGGTCGCGCCACACGTCGTGCCCGGCGACCAGGACGCGGCCCGCGTCCGGCCGGAGCAGGCCGGTGATCATGGAGAGGGTGGTGGTCTTGCCGGCGCCGTTGGGCCCGACGAGACCGATGAACTTGCCCGCGGGCAGCACGAGATCGACGCCGTTCACGGCGATCTGCTGCCCGAAGCGCTTCCACAGCCCCTCGACGCGAACGGCGGGCACCGCTCCCGGTCCCCCGGGGGCGCTGCCCGCCTCTTCGTACATTCCGTCAGATGCCTGGTCAGGCATGGTCCGTAGCCCTTCGATGGTCCCCGTGAACACGTACGAGGGTCACCCTAAGGGCCGTTCTCTCAGGGGCGTCGGGCCCGTGCGGCCGCTGCTTCCCTTCCGCAGGCGTACGCGAGCGGGCTGATGAGCTCCTCGGCGTCCGGCAGCCAGCGGTTGGCCGGGGTGGGCCGCCGCGCCCACTGCACGGCACCGCTCCCGCCGACCCGGGTGGGCGGGGCCGCCACGTAGAAGCCCTCGCCGCGTGTGGTCAGGTCGATCGACGCGGGGGCCCAGCCCAGCTTCCGTACCAGGTCGGGGACCTTGGCCGCGGCGCCCGGCAGGACGAAGAAGAACATCCGGCGGTCCGGCGTACAGGTCACCGGGCCGAGCGTGAGCTCCATGCGCTCCATCCGGGCCAGCGCCAGGAAGCCCGCCGACTCGGGCACCTCGATGGCGTCGAAGGTGCGCCCGGTCGGCAGCAGGATCGACGCCTTGGGCTGCTTCGACCACATGCGCCGCGCCCCGACGGCGCTGCCGGTCGCCTGGGTCGACCAGTCGGGCCTGGCCGGGTGCGCACCGGGCGAGGCGCACTCCTCGGCGCCGCAGGAGCACCGCTCCCGGCCTTCGACGGCCTCAAGCCAGGTACCCGGGAACACGTCCCAGTGCCGCTCTTCCGCATACCGCACGGCGCTGTCCAGCAGCTGCTCGCCTCGCTGCTTGGGGATCTGTGCGGCTTCCGTGACTCCGATGGTCTCTTCCACGGTGAACTCAACTCCCGCCGTCACCTGGGGTTACGGGCGGCGGGCCGCGTCGTGTGGAGCATCGATCCTGCACGACGGGGCGCATGGGTGCACGGACGGGGGCGCGCGTGGGGCCGGGGAGCGGTGCCGGGGTAGCCAGAGGTGGGGGGTGTCGGCCGTGCCCCGCGCGACGGGGTGACCCACGCGAGGGGGTGACCCGTGGCCGATGCGTCCGGTTTCGCGTGTTCACATCGGCATTGACCGGATATCCGCCGGGCAGTGATCAGTTCTCTTCGATCACTCACGGCCTCAGGGGGTAGTCATGTCAGCAGCCAGGCCACTTGTCGCCCGCCAGCCGAACGAACGGCTGCAGGCGCTCATTCAGGAGGCCGCGTGTTCCAACGCGGGCCTCGCCCGCAGGGTGAACATGGTCGGGTCCGAGCGCGGTCTCGATCTGCGGTACGACAAGACGTCGGTGGCGCGCTGGCTGCGCGGGCAGCAGCCGCGCGGGCGGGCGCCGGGCATCATCGCGGAGGCACTGGGCCGCAAGCTGGGCCGGACGGTCACGATCGACGAGATCGGGATGGCGAACGGCAAGAACCTGGCGGCGGGCGTGGGGCTGCAGTTCGCGCCGACCGTACTGGGCGCGATCGAGCAGGTCTGCGAGTTGTGGCGGTCCGACGTGGGGCGGCGGGACTTCCTGTCCGGCTCCACGGTCGCTGCCTCGGCGCTGGTGGAGCCGAGCCGGGACTGGCTGATCACGGGCGCGGACGCGCATGTGGCGCGGTCGGCCGGGGCGCGGGTCGGGGTCTCGGACGTGGAGGCGGTCCGGGCGATGACGGCGGCCCTGGTAGACCTGGACCGGCGGTTCGGCAGCGGGCACGTGCGGCCGGTGGTGGTGCACTACCTGAACAGCGTGGTGGCCGGGCTGCTTTCGGGTTCGTACCGCGAGGTGGTCGGCCGGCAGCTGTTCGCGGCGGTCGCGCGGCTCACGGAGCTGGCCGGGTACATGGCGGTGGACACCGGGCAGCCGGGGCTCGCCCAGCGGTACTACATCCAGGCGCTGCGGCTCGCGCAGGCCGCGGGGGACCGGGCGTACGGCGGCTATGTGCTGGCCGCCTCGATGAGTCACCTCGCGGCCGAGCTGGGAAACCCGCGGGAGATCGCGCAGTTGGCCCGGGCGGCGCAGGAGGGCGCGCGGGGGCGGGTGACGCCGAGGGCCGAGGCGATGTTCTTCGCGGCGGAGGCCCGGGGGCACGCGCTCCTCGGGGACGCCCACTCCTTCGAGGCGGTCGCGGGGCGTGCCGTACGCGCCCTGGAGCGGGCGGAGCCGGAGTCGGGCGACGACCCGGCGTGGATCGCGCACTTCGACCACGCCTACCTCGCCGACGAACTGGCCCACTGCCACCGGGACCTGGGGCAGGCGGAGGCGGCGGCGCGGGCGGCCGAGGAGTCCCTGGAGGGCCATCCCGAGACGCGGGCCAGGCGGCGGGCGATCGGTCTGGTGCTGCTGGCCTCGGCGCAGGTGCAGCGGCGCGAGGTGGAGCAGGCCTGTCACACGGGCACGCGCGCCCTCGAACTCCTCGCGACGCTGCGGTCCTCGCGCGGGGCGGAGTACCTCGACGACCTGAAGGAGCGTCTCGACCCGTTCGCGGGGGAGCCGGTGGTGCGGGAGTTCGGGGCGCGGCTGGCGCTGCACGCGGCGTGACGGCTGGGGCGGTAGCCTCAGGGCCTCTCGTTTGGATCATGCCGGGCTCGCGGGCCCTGGCACCGCGCCTCGCCGCGTTGTCGTCGGTCGCCAACGCTCCGCGTTGACTCCCTCCTCCGCCTTGCGATGCACGGCACCAGACCCCGCTCCCTGATCCGGCCTGATCCAAACGACAGGCCCTACGGGGTGGACTTCGTGTGGAGGACCTCGCGGGCCTGTTCGGCGGCGCGCGTGATGCTCTCGGCGACGAAGTCCATGAAGCGGGCGATGTTCTCCAGGCGTTCGGCGGCCGGGGTGTCGGCGCCGAGGACGCGGACGCCCTCGCGCGCGGTCGCGGCGAACTCGGCGTTGGACCGGGCGGCGGCCACCATCGACTGGTACCAGACGTCGGCGTCGGCGAAGTAGCGGTCGCGGCGCCGCTCGTCCCGTTCCCGGCGGACCAGGCCCTGGCTCTCCAGGAACGCGATGGCCTTGGAGACGGACGCGGGGCTGACCTGGAGGCGCTGGACGAGCTCGGCCGCCGTGAGGCTGCCCGTGTCGGTGGTGAAGATGCAGGTCAGCACCGAGGCGGTCATCTTGGGCAGGCCCTGGCTCATGAGGAGGGTGGTGAACTGCTCCTCGTACGCGCGGACCGCCTCGGCGTCGCGGCCGTAGGGCTGCGGGGGCGCCTGAGTGCCCTTGGGGGTGGCCGGCCTGCGCCGGTGCGCGCGGTGTTCGGTGGCGCGGTGGGCCAGGTCGGCGCGGTAGGCGGTGGGGCCGCCGTTGCGCATCACCTCGCGGGTGATCGTCGAGGTCGGGCGGTCCAGGCGCCTGGCGATCTCCGCGTACGCGAGGTCGTCGGCGAGCCCCAGCGCGATCTGCTGGCGTTCCTGCTGGGTGAGTCTGCCTCCCGGCACCGCGATCTCCCTTCGATCTGTTCTCCGTGGCGGCCAGCATAGCGTTCACTCCCCGTCCAATGCAACGCGTGAGCGTTGGTTCGTTGCGTTATCGCGCAGGTCGTTGCAATGAAATAACTGTCTTTACCTGCTGCGATTCCGTTTGGGTGCAACGAGCTTGTTGCTGGATCCGTGAAGACAACGTAGCGTTTCTCTTGTCAGAAACACGGAGCGCAGCACACGGAAGCCAGGAGAGAGACCATGAACAAGTTCGCCACCACCGCCCCGATCGCCGCCGTCGTCGACATCGCCGCCGGGCGCGTCCAGGTCATCGCCGCCGACCGGGCCGACGCCACGGTCGAGGTCCGGCCGGCCAACCCCGCGAAGGGCCGCGACGTGAAGGCCGCCGAGCAGACCGCCGTCAGCTACGAGGACGGCGTCCTGCGGGTCACCACCCCGCCCGCGAAGAACGGTCTCCTCGGCAACGTCGGCTCCGTCGAGGTCACCGTCCAGGTGCCCGCCGGCTCCCGCGTCGAGGGCAAGTCGGCCGCCGCGGAGTTCCGGGGCGTCGGGCGGCTCGGTGACATCGCCTTCGACGGCGCGCACGGCGCGGTCAAGATCGACGAGGCCGCGAGCATCCGGCTCACCGCCCTCGGCGGTGACGTCACCGTCGGCCGGCTGAGCGGCCCGGCCGACATCAGCACCCTGAAGGGCGACATCCGGATCGCCGAGGCCACCCGGGGCGCGGTCGTCCTGTCCACCCAGTCCGGCGACCTGTCGGTCGACGCGGGGCGCGGGGTCTCCGCCACCCTCGACGCCGGCACCACCCTGGGCCGCGTCCACAACTCCCTCGCCAACGCCGTCGGTGCCGCCGCCGAGCTGAACATCAAGGCGACCACCATCCAGGGCGACATCACCGCCCGCAGCCTCTGAACGGTACGAACGGGGGCGATCGGGCCACAGCGGCACGGGAGTTGACGGTGAGACCGGTGCGGGCCCGTTGTGGGTCTGTTACCGGTCTCACACGTGTGTGCGCGGCCCTGGACGCACCCGGTAGCGTGAGCCGACGATTCCGTAGGTCCATCAGTGGGAGTCCCGGTGACGCAGAGCGGACAGGGGCCGGAGCCGCAGTATCCGGCGGCACGGCCGACGCACGAAGGTGTCGTGCTGCCCGCGGAGGGCGGCGTGGAGACCGGCCAGGGCACAGGCCCGGCCGGCGGCACGCCGTGGGGCGGCGCCTGGGGCCCCGGTGGGGCGCCGCAGGGGCAGCAGCCCCCGCAGTACCAGCCGTCCGCGCAGCCCCTGCCCCCGGCCCAGCCGCTCCCGCCGGAGGCCGTGCCGGGCGGAGCCTCCGACATGCAGGCGACGCAGTACATCGCGCCGGTCCCGCCGCAGGGCGCGCCGCCCGCCGGACCCGGGCCGATGCCCGGACCGATGCCGGGCGCGATGCCCGGGGCGCACGGGCAGATACCCGCCGACACCCCGCCGCCCGGCGGCTACGGCTACCCGGCGCCCGCCCAGCCGGCCGGCCCGGCCGGCTACGGCTACCCCCAGGCCGCGCCCACGCCGCCCGTCGCCGACATGCAGGCCACCCAGCACATCCCGCCGATCGCCGCCCAGGGCGGCGGCCAGGACACCCAGTTCCTCGGCACCGGCCCGCTGGGGGCGCCGCAGCAGCCCGCCGGGGCGTCCGACGCCACCCAGTACATCGCCCCCGTGCCCACGCAGGGGCCCGGCGAGCGGCAGCCGCCCGCCGAGTTCGACAACCTCTTCCGCAGCGACGCCACGCAGCACCTGCCGCAGCCCCCCGCCGGGCAGACGCCGTACGGCCGGCCCGCCCCGCAGCCCCCGCAGCAGCAGTTCCAGCAACAGCAGCAGTTCCACCAGCAGCCGCCCGTGCCGCCGGCCTTCCAGGGCGCGTACCAGGACGACTACGACGACGAGCCCGAGCCGCGCCGCAGGTCGCCCCTCGCCCTGATCGCCGCCGTCGTCGTCGGCTGCGCCGTCGTCGGCCTCGGCGCCGGGGCGCTGCTCAGCGGCGGGGACGACGAGAAGGACAAGGGCCCGGCGCAGAACGTGGCCGCGAGCTCCGGCACCCCGTCGACCGAGCCGACCTCGAAGGGCACCGATCCCGTCGCGGCGCAGGCGGAGGCCCTCGACAAGCTGCTCGCCGACAGCAACAACAGCCGTGACGCGGTGATCCGCTCGGTCGAGGCCATCAAGCAGTGCAAGAACCTCGACCAGGCCGCCACCGACCTGCGGGACGCCGCCGGGCAGCGGCGCGCCCTGGTGACCCGGCTGCAGGGCCTGACCGTCGACAAGCTCCCGGACAACGCGGCCCTGAACACCGCGCTCACCAAGGCCTGGCAGGCCTCGGCGTCCGCCGACGACCACTACGCCGCCTGGGCGGACCAGGTGAAGGGCAACAAGAAGCTCTGCAAGGGCGGCAAGGCCCGGGGCACCTCGCACACGGTCGAGGCCGGCAAGCAGAGCTCCGACGCCACGGTCGCCAAGCGCCAGGCGGCCACGCTGTGGAACCCGACGGCGGAGAAGTACGGCCTGTCGAAGCGGAGCGCCACCCAGCTGTAGCGCGGGGGCGCCGCCCGGGCGGGCACCACCGCCCGGGCGGGCACCCCGCCCGGGCCGATACGGAGCGCCGGGCCGTTACGGAGCGCTGAGTACGGTGTCGCCGACGTCGACGAAGCCCGGCTTCTGCGCCACGAGCTGCCCCTTGCGGACCACCTGGAACGTCACCTCGTGGTTGACGATCCGGGGGAAGCGGGGGGCGCCGAGCATGTCCTCGTAGCGCCAGCGCAGCGTCGGGGTGAGGCCGCCGGTGTCGATCTGCACCCCGCGGTCCAGGGCGTGCGCGACGGCGGCCGCCGAGACCGAGTCGGTGTCGAGCGACTCGATCACCTTCTTCAGGACGGTGTACGCGATCCAGGTCGTCTGGACGCCCGCGTCGGTCGGGTCGACGCGGTTGTCGACGAACGCGTGCTCCTTGATCACCTTGCGCATCGGCGCCCAGCGCTCGTCGTTCGCCTCCGGGTACCAGCCGGTGACGTACGCGCCCTCGAAGGGGCTGTGCGCGCCGCCGGTGCGGTCGACGACGGGCTGGCTGACGCTGCCGAGCACGGAGGAGATCCGTACGCTCTCCGCGCCCTTGTCGTCCTGGCCCTCGTCGTCGCCCCGGCCGTTCTCGTCCTCCTGCTCGGGGAGGCGGCGGAAGGAGTCGAAGAAGGTCTGGGTGCGCTCACCGAGGACGGCCGCGACACAGCCGTCCTCCGTGCCCGCCTTGGAGCGGGCCCGCTTGGCCTGGGCGGTGTACTCGGCGGCGTCCTCGACGGCCGGGATGTCGGTGGCACCGTCGTGGCTGCTCTTGCGCAGTCCGGAGTTGAGCAGGTCGGGCAGCTTGTCGCCGGCGAGGGTGTCGGGCCGGACCAGGGAGACCTTGCGGCAGGACTCGGCGAGCTGCATGCCGTGACCGGCCATGAGCGAGGCGAGGCCGCCGTTCACGGGGTAGGAGAGCGGGCTGGTGAACTCGTCCTCGGAGACGCCGTACCCGCCGATGTACGGGATCTCGGCTGCCTCCAGGGGCGCCATGAAGGCCCGGCCGTTCTGGCTGTAGGAGCCGACGACGGCGACGACCTTCTCGCTGACGGCCCGGCGGGCGCAGGCGGCCGCACCGGCGGAGGTGTTCTGCTCGTTGCAGGTGAGGATCCTGAGCTCGTGGCCGTCGATCCCGCCGGAGGCGTTGACCCAGCGGGCGAACGCCTGGGCCATGGCGGGCATGCCGGGCTGGTTGGTGGCGCGGGTCCCGTCGGGTGCCCAGGTCATGACGGTGACGGGTTCCCTGGACCCCCCCGAGGTCCCAGGGATCACGCCACAGCCGGTGAGCAACGACGCACCCGCCGCTGTCGCCGTGACGTACGCGAGAAGTGAGGTCAGTCGCCTACCGGTCATGAGCACGCACAATTCCGCCTCACGGGTAACGCAGAAGTGTGCACGGTTCAACGCGAGGTGACGTGAGGGTGAATTACCGGGGTGGCCTGCCTGATGGGAGGGGTGCGGGAGGAGCGCGCGAAGGGTGCTGGTCGGGCGATCTTGAGGGGGAACGTACGATCGAACGGTGTCCAGTCCAGTCTCGGGTTCGGTGAACTCTTCCCGTCGCGGCCGTCGCTCCTCCACCATGGGCGGCATGCCGCTCAACGACTTGCCGTGGTGGCGCTGGCGCAGCAACGTGCGCTCGGCGCTGCACATGCTCTCCGACCCCGCGTTCCACGAGACCACCTGGCTGGCCGGCCAGGAGGGGTACGGCGACGTCACCGACGCCGTCTACCGCCTGGTCGAGGACACGTGGCTGGACAACTGGTCCGCCGAGAAGTACGTCGGAACGATCTTCCGCGACTCCGGCGAGGCCGCCCTGGTGGACGTGGCCGTGCTGCGGGTGCTGCGGATCATGCACCAGGTCGGGCCCGACGCGCCGTTCTCCGCGTACATGGAGCACCACGGGTGGCCGGAGGCCGTGCGCGCCGCCCGCGAGGCACACATACGGATGGCGTCGGCGGACGGCGAGGACCCGGACACACCCCCGCGCTCCCTCGACGTGCTGCGGATCATGACCGGGTCCGTCTGACGGACGGCAGGCCGGCCCGATGGCCGGATGTGAAAGGCTACGGGGATGACCGACCAGTACGTCCTCACGCTCTCCTGCCCCGACAAACAGGGCATCGTGCACGCCGTGTCGAGCTACCTCTTCATCACGGGCTGCAACATCGAGGACAGTCAGCAGTTCAAGGACCGGGACACCGGCCTCTTCTTCATGCGCGTCCACTTCTCCGCGGAGGAGCCGGTGACCGTGGAGAAGCTCCGGGCGAGCTTCGCGGCGGTCGGCGACTCGTTCACGATGGACTGGCACATCAACCGGGCCGACGAGCGGATGCGCGTCGTGCTGATGGTGTCGAAGTTCGGCCACTGCCTGAACGACCTGCTGTTCCGCTCCCGGATCGGCGCGCTGCCGGTCGAGATCGTCGCGGTCGTCTCCAACCACACGGACTTCTCCGAGCTGGTCAGCTCGTACGGCATCCCGTTCCGGCACATTCCGGTGACGAAGGAGAACAAGCCGGAGGCCGAGGCCGAACTGCTCGCCCTCGTCCGCGAGGAGAACGTCGAGCTGGTCGTGCTCGCCCGCTACATGCAGGTGCTCTCCGACGACCTGTGCAAGCAGCTGTCGGGCCGGATCATCAACATCCACCACTCCTTCCTGCCGAGCTTCAAGGGCGCCAAGCCCTACCACCAGGCGCACGCGCGCGGTGTGAAGCTGATCGGCGCGACGGCCCACTACGTGACGGCCGACCTCGACGAGGGCCCGATCATCGAGCAGGAGGTCGAGCGCGTCGGCCACGAGGTCACGCCCGACCAGCTGGTGGCGGTCGGCCGCGACGTGGAGTGCCAGGCGCTCGCCCGCGCGGTGAAGTGGCACGCCGAGCGCCGCATCCTGCTCAACGGCCGCCGCACGGTCGTCTTCGCCTGACCGGGCTCCCCGCCCCTCTCACAGCCTGCTGAGCGAGGCCGCCGCGAAGAGGACGTCGCGGATGGCCTCGCGGTCGCCGTCCTGACCGGCCGCCGCCTCCTCGGGCGGGATGTGGCCGGCCACGAGCTGGCAGAACTCGACGCCGTCCATCGCCACCTGGGCCACCGCGTGGTCCGGGGAGCCGACGGCCGCGGGGGAGTCCAGGGCGATGTACCAGTGGCCGCCGCCCGAGCCCTCGACCTCCAGGTGGAGCGAGCGGCCGGGGGCGCCCGCCGCGACGAGCTCGCGCGGCGGCGAGGCCAGACCCGCACGGCGCCGGTCGGCGAGGGCCGCCGGAAGCAGCCGGGCCGCCAGGTCGATCATGCCGTGCAGATGAGCGCCGCTCGGCGGCTCGTACGGATACGCCACCGCGTTCGCGATGTCGTCGGCATGCACCCAGCACTCGAAGGCCCGCTCCAGGAGCGAGTCCCGCATCGGCAGGGCGAAGTCCCCGTACGTCACCGTCAGGTCGGCGACCCCGCGCCCGGCGAACGAGACCGTGCGGATCAGGGTGTGGCTCTGCTCCCGCCACGGCTCGCGCACCCCGCGCGTCGGCGGGTGGAACGAGCCGCGCCAGTACTCCTCGGTGCGCTCCACGGGCGTGACGGCCGTGGCCTTCGGGCCCAGCGGGTCGTCCAGACCGAGCGCGGAGGACACCAGCCCGTCCACCGTCAGGAGATGGCCGATCACGCCGGCCACCGTCGTCTTGCGGGTGACCGGGCGCTCGCCCTCGAACCACTTCAGCCGGACCGGCGCGTGCCACTCGGACTCGCCGATGTCCCGCAGCAGCGCGTCGAGCCGGGCGGTCTCCGCGTCGTACGGCGTCGCCCAGGCCGGCACCGGGATGCGGGCCGGGCGGCGGCCCAGGCAGTTCTCCAGGACCCGGGAGCGCAGCAGCGGGTCGAGGTCAAGGTCCCGCTCGGAGTGCAGCAGCGCGACCGCGTCGCGCAGCCGCAGTGCCTCGTCGGCGCACGGGGCGCACTCGGTCAGGTGGTCCTCGACGGCCTGGGTCTCCTCGGGCGAACAGGCCGAGAGCGCCCACGCGCCGAGGAGCGATTTCAGGACACTGTGCGGCGGCGGGGGAGGCGGCGCAGGGGCCACGGCCAGCACCGGCTCCTCGGGCGGCTCCGCCGCGTCGGCGCTCGGTCCGGCGGCTGCTTCGGCGGTCGTTTCCGCCGTCCCTGCGGTCACCCCTTCGGGCGCCGGTCCCGCTGCCGGATCCGCCGCCAGGTGGGCGGTCAGGTCGGCGGTCAGGTCCGCGTGGTCGTCCGCGGCCGCGCGGGGTCCCGGTATCCGGGGAGCGCGCGCCACGTCGTCGGGCGTGTCGTCGGGGCCGTTCACAGCGAGCGTCCGTACCCGGGCGGCGAGGAGCCCTCCAGCGGGCGGGTGTTCGCCGTCGAGAGCAGCTGCAGCCCGAGGCGCAGCCTGCGCCGCGCCTCGTCCTCCGTGACCCCGAGGTCGGCGGCGGTCTGGCGGTAGTCGCGGCGCTGGAAGTAGGCCAGTTCGAGGGCCGCGCGCAGCGGCGCAGGCATCGACGTCACGATGTAGTCGGCGCGGGCCGCGACCGAGGCCCGGCGCACCTTCTGCTCCAGCTCCTCCGCCGAGCCCTCGCCGGTCTCCGCGTACGCCGTCGTCTCCGTCTGCCGCAGCCGGTGCACGGCCTGGCGCTGGGTCAGCTTGGCGACCCAGGAGCGCATGTTGCCCTGCTTGGGGTCGTAGGCGTCGGGGTTCTCCCAGATGTAGCCGAAGACCTCGCGGGTGACCTGGTCGGCCGCGCTGTCGTCGTCGAGGACCCGGTGGGCGAGGCTGTGCACCAGGGAGGCGAACCGGTCGTAGAGCTCGCCGAGCGCGGCGGCCTCACCGCGCGCCAGCCGCTGCTGCATCCTGCGGTCCCAGCGCGGTGGTGTGTCCTTCGCCATGCGTCGACCTCCCGACCCGAGTTCACCCTCCAAAGTAATGCGCCGTCGATGGGTGCACGCCCCTTTGTGACAAGTACGCCCCCACGGGCCCTACCGGATGGTAAGGAAACCGCCGTTCGTCATCCGGAGGGTTTCGGGCCGCGTTCCCGGGGCAGCGGCAGAGGACGGGAACGACCTCCTCCGCTTGATATCACCGCTTCCTCCCGAAGGGTGCGCAGTGTGAACCTCCATGTCGACGTCGAAGAGCTGGGTCCCTGGACCGTGCTGCGGATCCGCGGGGAGCTGGACCTGCTGACCTCGCCGCTGGTCAGGAGACGGGTCCACGACGCCGTCGCGGGCGGCCGGCACGACGTCGTGCTCGACCTCTCGGGGGTGCTGTTCTGCGACTCCAGCGGGGTCGGTGTGCTGATCGCCGCGCGCCGCCTGATGCGTTCCTGCCAGGGCCGCCTCCGCGTGGTCCTGCCCGCCCGGGGGTCGGAGGACGCGTCGCACGTCAACCGGGTCCTCGCCGCCCTCGGGGTGCGCCGCCTCTTCGACGTGTACGGGGACGCGGCGGAGGCCGTCGACGAGGAGACGCAGCCGCTCTCGGCCTGACCGGCCGGTCACCCACTCGGCACGGCGCCCCGGATCGTCGTACCCTCCCAGGAATGCAGCCCATGGAACCCGAGCAGGACCCCGGACAGCTCTTCGAGCAGCGGATCGCCCGCCGCTTCGCCGCCTTCGACCAGGACGGCGACGGGACGATCTCGCGCGAGGACTTCAGCACGGCGGCCAAGCGCCTCCTGACGGAGTTCGACGTCTCCTTCCGCTCCGACCGGGGCCAGGCGCTCTGCGACGGCGCCGAGGCGTTCTGGCAGGGCATGGCGGGGATCGCCGACATCGACGGGGACCAGAAGGTCAGCCGCGCGGAGTTCCTCGGCGGCGCGGTGAAGCGGCTGCACGACCACCCCGAGCGGTTCGCCGAGATCGCCCGGCCCTTCCTGCACGCCGTCCTCGCCATCGCCACCACCCCGGCCGACGTGGAACGGGCGCTGCTCGTCCTCGGCATCCCGCCGGTCCCGGCCGCGCTCAGCGCCCGTACGCTCCCGGTCGGCGCCTCCGGGTCGGTCGACGAGCAGGCGGCGGTGAACGCCTTCGCGCACTACTTCATGACGGAGTAGCGCTCCCTGAGCCGGTACTTCAGCACCTTGCGCAGCGTCTCGTTGCGGGGCAGGGCCTCGACGACCTCCAGCTGTTCCGGCAGCTTGTGGACGGAGAGGCCCTGCGCGCGCAGGAACTCCGTGACGGCCGCGAGCGTCAGCGGGTCCGCGCCCGGCGGCTGCTCGACCACCGCGCAGACCCGCTCCCCGCGTTCGGCGTCGGGGAGCCCGATCACGGCCGCGTCGCCGACGCCCGGGTGCTCGTGGAGGAGGTCCTCGATCTCCTTGGCGGAGATGTTCTCGCCCTTGCGGATGATGATGTCCTTGATCCGCCCGGTCAGCACGAGATGGCCGCTCGCGGTGACGTGTCCGACGTCGCCGGTGATCAGGAAGCCGTCCTCGTCGAAGGCGGCGGCGGTCTGCGCCGGGTCCAGATAGCCCTGGCAGACGGCCTCGCCGCGCAGCCTGACCTCCCCGTTGCCCGAGCCGTCGTCGGCGATCCGGATCTCCATGCCCCGCGGCGGCCGCCCCTCCGTGGTCGCCAGGTTCTCCACCGTGTCGTCGGGCGAGCCCATCGTGATCATCGGGACCTCGGTCATGCCGTAGCCGTGGGTGAGCTGGCAGCCCATCTCGCGGACGACCGCGTGGTAGATCTCCGGCGGCTTGGGCGCCCCGCCGCCCGCGAGCAGCCGCAGGCTCGGTATCAGCTTCTCGCCGGGCGGCAGCTTGCGCTGTTCGGCGAGGAACATCGAGTAGAAGGCGGTGGATCCGCCGGCCACGGTCACGCCGTGCCTGCGGTACTCGGCGAGCGCGCCGGGCAGCGCGAACTGCTCGAACATCACCGCGGGGAAGCCGTACAGCAGGAGCATCACCGTGTAGTCGGGCCCGGCGATGTGGGCGTACGGGAAGGCCATCGAGCCGATGTCGTCCTCGGTCAGGTGCAGGGCGTGCGCGAGGCACGAGCCGCCCGCGATCAGGGAACGGTCGGTGTGCAGGACGCCCTTGGGGTCCGAGGTGGTGCCCGAGGTCCAGTAGATCCACCGGACGTCCGTGCCGTTCGACGGGGGCGGCGGGAGGACGGCCGGGTCGCCGTCGGGCAGGGACTCGGGGCCGTACGCCTCGAAGACCCCGCGCGCGCCGAGCCGGTGGGCCATCTCGGTGTGGTCGAAGCCGCGCCACACGCCCGGTACGGCGAAGAACTCGGCCTTCGACTCGCGCAGCGCGAAGCCGACCTCGCGGTCCCGGTAGAACGGGATGACGGGGGTCTGCACGGCGCCGAGGCGGGCGAGCGCGAAGGAGAGCACCGCGGTCTCGATCCGGGTCGGCAGCTGCCAGGCCACGACGGTGCCGGGCCGCACGCCCATGCCGTACAGGCCGGCGGCGCACCGCTCGGCGCGGTCGCGGAGTTCGCCGAAGGTGAGGATCCGGTCCTCCTGGAGCAGGACGGGACGGTCGGGGGTGAGCGCGGCACGGCGTTCTGCCAGCTCCCACAGGGTGCGGGCGGTGCCCAGGGTGTGTGCGGTGTCGGTCATGACGGTCCCCTCCGCGTCCGGTGCCCGCTCTAGCTGACGGCCAGTCAGATTTGAGGGGGAGCGTAGAGGTCCGCCGCTTGTCGGTCCAGGGGGCTGGGGCTAACCTGAGCCCGACCGCTATCTGACGGGTCATCAGAAAACAGATAAGTGTCAGCGGCGACGGGAGACTCTCATGGCGGAACTTCCACGGATCATCAGCGTCGACGACCACGTGATCGAACCGGCCCACCTCTTCAAGACCTGGCTGCCGGCCAAGTACCGCGACCGGGGACCCCAGCCGCTGACCGCCGGGATCGGCGAGCTGGCCTACGTCGGCGGGAAGTACCAGATCACGATGGACCCGGACGGCCCGCCCACCGACTGGTGGATCTACGAGGACCTCAAGTTCCCGTACAAGCGCAACATCGCCGCCGTCGGCTTCGACCGGGACGACATGACCCTGGAGGGCATCACCCGCGAGGAGATGCGGCGCGGCTGCTGGGACCCGGTGGCGCGGCTCAAGGACATGGACCTCAACCACGTCGAGGCGAGCCTCTGCTTCCCGACCTTCCCCCGCTTCTGCGGCCAGACCTTCGCCGAGGCCAAGGACAAGGAGGTCGCCCTCGCCTGTGTCCGCGCCTACAACGACTGGATGGTCGAGGAGTGGTGCGGCGACAGCGGCGGCCGGCTCATCCCGCTCTGCATCATCCCGCTCTGGGACATCGACCTGGCGGTGGCGGAGATCCGGCGGAACGCGGCCCGGGGCGTCAAGGCCGTCACCTTCTCCGAGATCCCGACCTACCTCGGCCTCCCCTCCATCCACTCCGGCTACTGGGACCCGTTCTTCGCGGTCTGCCAGGAGACCGGCACGGTCGTCAACATGCACATCGGCTCCAGCAGCCAGATGCCGGCCGCCTCGCCCGACGCCCCGCCCGCCGTCCAGGCCTCGCTCAGCTTCAACAACGCGATGGCCTCGATGATGGACTTCCTGTTCAGCGGCGTCCTGGTGAAGTTCCCCCGGCTCAAGCTCGCCTACAGCGAGGGCCAGATGGGCTGGATCCCGTACGCCCTGGAGCGCGCCGACGACGTGTGGGAGGAGCACCGGGCCTGGGGCGGGGTGCGGGACCTGATCCCCGAACCGCCGTCCACGTACTACTACCGGCAGATGTTCTGCTGCTTCTTCCGCGACAAGCACGGCATCGCCTCGCTCGACGTCGTCGGCCGCGACAACGCCACCTTCGAGACCGACTACCCGCACGTCGACTCCACCTTCCCGCACACCAAGGAGGTCGCCCTCGACCACGTCCAGGGCCTCGACGACGAGACGGTCTACAAGCTGATGCGCGGCAACGCCATCCGCATGCTGGATCTGGGCATCGTCTGATGGACCTCGACGACGGCGCGGGCGAGGAGGAGTTCCGGGCGCGGCTGCGGGAGTGGCTCGGGACCGTCCTGCCGACGCTGCCGCCCCGGCCCGACCCGCTGGACTGGCCGGGCCGCCGGGCGTACGACTGCGGCTGGCAGCGACGGCTGTACGACGCGGGGTACGCGGACGTGCACTGGGACGCCCCGCCGACCCAGCGGCTGATCTTCCTGGAGGAGACCGAGCGGGCAGGGGCGCCGTACGTGGGCGCGAACTTCGTCGGGCTGCTGCACGCCGGGCCGACCGTCGCCGCCGAGGGCACGGCCGAGCAGCGGGAGCGCTGGCTGCCGCCGGTGCTGCGCGGCGACGAGGTGTGGTGCCAGGGCTTCAGCGAGCCGGACGCCGGATCGGACCTGGCGAGCCTGCGGACCCGGGCGGTACGCGACGGGGACGACTACGTCGTCTCGGGGTCGAAGATCTGGACCTCGCACGCGGAGGTCGCCGACTGGTGCGAGCTGCTCGTCAGGACCGACTCCTCCGGCCCCAAGCACCGGGGCATCACCTGGCTCGCGATGCCCATGGACGCGCCCGGGATCACGGTCCGTCCGCTGCGGACGCTCGCCGGGTCGACGGAGTTCGCGGAGATGTTCCTCGACGAGGTCCGGGTGCCGGTCGCGAACCGCGTCGGGCAGGAGAACGACGGCTGGCGCGTCACGATGGTGACCCTGTCCTTCGAGCGCGGCACGGCCTTCGTCGGCGAGGTCGTCGCCTGCCGGCGCGTCCTCGCCGAACTCGCCGCGGCCGCGCGGAAGAACGGCACCTGGGACGACCCCGTCGTCCGGCGCCGCCTCGGCCGGCTGAGCGCCGAGTTCCGGGCGCTGTGGCGGCTGACCCAGTGGAACGTCAGCGAGGCGCAGGCGGTGGGCGGGGTGCCCGGCATCGGCGGCTCGGTCTTCAAACTGCGGTACTCGCACGCCCGGCAGGAGCTGTACGACGCGGCGGCCGAGGTCCTCGGCCCGGACGCGCTCGACCTCGGGCGGGAGTGGAACCTCGACCGGCTGTCCTCGCTCTCGTACACGATCGCGGCCGGGACCAGTCAGATCCAGCGGAACATCGTCGCCGAGCGGATACTCGGCCTGCCGAAGGGGCGATGAGGGGTGGTGGTCTCGTGGACTTCCGGCTGACGGACGACCAGAAGGCGCTGCGGGCGGGCGTACGGGAGCTGCTCGCCGGCCGCTTCGACCGGGACGCCCTGCGGGCGGCCGTCGACGCCCGGGTGCTCGACCGGGCGCTGTGGCGGGAGCTGGGCGCCGCCGGGTTCTTCGCGCTGCGGCTCCCGGAGGCGGCGGGCGGTGTGGGGCTCGGGCTGCCGGAGGCGGTCCTCGTCTTCGAGGAGGCGGGGCGGGTGCTGCTGCCGGGCCCGCTGATCGCGACCCACCTCGCGGCGGGCACGGTCGAGGGCGCCGCCGAGGGCGAGGCCGTGGTGACCGCCGTCGACGGCGGCCTCGTGGAATGGCTGGACGCGGCGGACGTGGTCCTGGGGGACGCCGAAGGGGCCGTACCCGTGCGGTCGGTGGACCCGCTGACGCCCCTGCACCGGGTGGCGGTCGACAGGGGTACGGGCGGGGGTGCGGGCGGCGGCACGGGCGTGGCGTCGACGGCGTCCCTCCTCAGCGCCGCCGAACAGCTCGGCAGCGCCGCGCGGACCACCGAGACGGCCGTCGCGTACGCCCGCGAGCGGGAGCAGTTCGGGCAGGCCATCGGGGCGTTCCAGGCCGTGAAGCACCTCTGCGCGGAGATGCTCGTACGGACCGAGGTGGCCAGGGCGGCCGTCTACGGAGCAGCCGTCACCGGCGATCCCGTCGAGATCGCCGGGGCGAAGCTGCTCGCGGACGAGGCGGCGGTGGCGTGCGCGCGGGACTGCCTCCAGGTCCACGGCGGCATGGGCTTCACCTGGGAGGCCGACGTGCATCTGCACCTCAAGCGGGCCTGGGTGCGGGCCGAGCGCGGCCCGACCAGGGCGCGGGCGGAGGAGGCGGAGGCGGCCGCGCTGTAGGCGCGCGCGGCGGCGCCCGGTGCGCGGGCGCTCACGGAGCGTCGATATCGGGTTGTGTCCTTCGGGCGGGCCGTCACGGCCCGGAGTCGGGGTCCCGCTCCGGTACTCTCCGTGGGATGCGAGTGGTTGTGAGCCCGGATCGTCCCGGTGTCGCCGAAGCGGTGACCCCGGATCGGGCGATGCCCGCCGCTCGTACCCCGTGGAGGCGCTGGACGTCCTCCTGTTCGACTCCCCGCAACGTGCGTCGCACAGTATGGACCATGCGTACTCCTTCGCGCTGGAATATGCCCGAAGCGCTTGTTGCGGTGACTGTACGTCAACCATGCTGTCTCACAAGGGAATCACGTTCCGTAAGGGCGTCGATGGCTGTGAGGCGCGAGGCGATGTGTCCGCCGGTTCGGATGGTGTGAACGGTGCAGGTGCTTCAGGTTCAGTTGGAGGTCGGGCCCGACCCGGCGGAGGTGGGGCGAGCCCGGCGATGGGCGCGTTCGAGGCTCGTCGGGTCGGGCATAGAGGATGACGAGCCGCTGGCCGAGACGCTGGTGCTGCTCATCTCCGAGCTCGTGACCAACGCCGTGGTGCACACCGGCTGTCCGGCCGTGCTGCGGATGCTGTTCGGCGCGGGCTGCCCCGAGGCGGGCACGGTGCGGGTCGAGGTCGCCGACTCCAGCGACCGGCCGCCGCAGCCCCGGCACGCCCAGGGCGAGGACACCAACGGGCGAGGCCTGGAGCTGGTGGACGGCCTGGCCGACCGGTGGGGCTGGCAGCGCGAGGGCGCCGGCAAGTCCATCTGGTGCGAGGTGGACCGGGGGGTGCCGACGAAGCCCGCGACTGCGGCGTCAGGCCCCGCGGCCTCGGTGCACTGTTGACGGTTCGTGGCGGTTTGTTCACTCTGGGGTGAGCGATTCGTTGCGAGGGGACGACGAGGGCGGGCGTGGAGGTTCCGCGGCCCTCGACGAGTGCGGGTCGTGTCCGGGTGGCGGCGGGTCGTGCCGTGCTCGGGGCGCGCGCGAGTGCGCCGCCACCCGTACGTAGGCCGCCGGTGGATCGGCGGACGGCTCAGAGGACGGCGACCGGTGCGACCGGTGTGCCCGTACCGCCCACGAAGGGCTCGGGCATCGCGGAGAGCAGGAACGCGTACTGCTCGCGCTGTGCACAGGCTGTGGACAGGGCTTCCAGATTCCAGTTCTGCCCCTGGAGCATCCCCATCTCGACCAGGTCGAGGGCGTGCACGGGCAGCCAGAGGTTCTCGATCTCCGGCGGGAAGATCTCGAAGGTCAGCGTGTCGTTCGCGACCGCGGCCACATCACGGGCGTGGAACCACTCGGGCGTCCGGACGGAGAGGCCGGGGGACGGGAACGCGTAACCGTGCTTGTCCCCGGCGAGGTACAGCTGGATCTGCCCGGTCCGTACGAGCACGATGTCGCCGGTCCGGACCGTGACCCGGCCGAACGCGGCGGCCTCGTCGAGGTCTTCGGGGGTGACGGCGTGATCGCCCGGCAGCCGGTCGAGACCCTTGGCGGCGGCCACGTCGAGCAGGACGCCGCGGCTGACGATGTGGCGGGCGGTGTGGATGCCGCTGTACGCGGAGCGGCCGTGCGGCGTGATGGTGTCGGCGGGGCGGCCGTTGTAGATCCTCCCCGAGTGCGAGACATGGGTGAGGGCGTCCCAGTGCGTGCCGGCCTGCAGGCCGAGGGTCACGGCGTCGTCGCTGGTGGCGACGGTGCCGGGACCGAAGAGCTCCTGGTTGATCTGGACCATGACGTGGAGCGGGTTGACCCGGCCCGGGATCATGCCGGTCTGCACGCCGTCCTGCTTCAGGTCCAGGGCGAGCGGGACGCGGTGGCCGGAGCGGACGGTCGCCACGGCGTCCCGGACCACCTCGTCGGTGATCAGGTTGAGCGTCCCGATCTCGTCGTCCCGGCCCCAGCGGCCCCAGTTGTTGACGCGCTTGGCGATGTCGTGGAATTCGGCCGGGAGTGAGGAGGGGTGGGGCGCGGGATCTGACATCGGGGCCTCCGCGGGTCTTGTTCTCCGGTATCTGACGGGTCGTAGAATCCAGCTGACGAACGAATCTAACGGACCGTCAGAAAGTGCGGGAAGGGGCCGGGCGTGGGGAACTTCTTGGCAGGCAAGGTCGTGGCGGTGACGGGAGCGGGGCGCGGGATCGGCCGCGCGGTCGCGCTCGCCTGCGCGGCGGAGGGCGCGAAGGTCGTCGTCAACGACTACGGGGTCTCCATCGAGGGCGGGGCGCCCACGTCGGAGGTCGCGCTCGCGGTGGTGAAGGAGATCGAGGCCGCCGGGGGTTCGGCGGTCGCGGTCGCCGACGACATTTCGACGATGGCGGGCGGGCAGCGGATCGTCGACGTCGCCCTCGCGGAGTACGGCCGGATCGACGGGGTCGTGTGCGTGGCCGGCATCCTGCGCGAGCGGATGCTCTTCAACATGTCCGAGGAGGAGTGGGACCCGGTCGTCGCGACGCACCTGAAGGGCACGTTCACCGTCTTCCGGGCGGCCTCCGCGGTCATGCGCAAGCAGGGCGGCGGCACGCTCATCGGCTTCACGAGCGGCAACCACCAGGGGTCGGTGGCGCAGGCGAACTACTCGGCCGCCAAGGGCGGGATCATCTCGCTGGTGCGGTCGGCCGCGCTGGGCCTGCACAAGTACGGGGTCACGGCGAACGCGGTGGCGCCGGTGGCGCGGACGCGGATGTCGGCGAACGTGCCCATGGAGCTGAAGGAGATCGGCGAACCGGAGGACGTCGCGGCGCTCGTCGTCTACCTGCTCTCGGACCGGGCGCGCGAGGAGCGGATCACCGGCCAGGTCTACACGATCGCGGGCCCCAAGATCGCGGTCTGGGCCCAACCGAGGGAACTGCGCGCGGGCTACGCGGAGTCCGGCGCCTGGACCCCCGAACGCATCGCGGACTTCCTGCCCGGGACGGTCGGCACCGACCCGATGCCGATGCTGGCCCGTCTGGAGGAGATGGCGAAGGCGGCGGCGGAGGGCGCAAGGCCCAACGGCTGACCTCCGGGCCCCGACGGGTGGCTTCCGGGCTCGACGGCTGATCTCCGGGCCTCGACGGGTGGCTTCCGGGCTCGACGGCTGACCCGCGCACGACGAGTTCCGCCCCACGACTCGCGCGACAGACAGAAGGAGCACGCACATGAGAGGTGTCGTCTACGACGGCAAGCAGGTCCAGGTCGTGCACGACCTGGAGGTCCGCGACCCCGGCCCCGGTGAGGTGCTCGTGCGCGTCGCCGCCGCCGGGCTCTGCCACAGCGATCTCGCCGTCATCGACGGCACGATCCCCTTCCCCGCCCCCGTCGTCCTCGGCCACGAGGGCGCCGGGGTCGTCGAGGCCGTCGGCCCCGGCGTCACCCACGTCGGCCCCGGCGACCATGTCGCGCTCTCCACGCTCGCCAACTGCGGCGCCTGCCCCGACTGCGACCGCGGCCGGCCCACCATGTGCCGCAAGGCCATCGGGATGCCCAAGCAGCCGTTCTCCCGGAGCGGTTCCGGCGCGCCGCTCTACCAGTTCGCCTCCAACTCCTCCTTCGCGGAACGGACCGTCGTCAAGGCCGTCCAGGCCGTGAGGATCCCCTCCGACATCCCGCTCACCTCCGCCGCGCTCATGGGCTGCGGGGTCCTCACCGGCGTCGGCGCCGTCCTCAACCGCGCCAAGGTCGACCGGGGCGAGAGCGTCGTCGTCATCGGCACCGGCGGCATCGGGCTCAACGTCCTCCAGGGCGCACGGATCGCCGGCGCGCTCACGATCGTGGCCGTCGACACCAACCCGGCCAAGGAGGAGACCGCCCGCCGCTTCGGCGCCACGCACTTCCTGAACTCGGCCGAGTCCGTCCGCGACATCCTCCCCACCGGCGCCGACCACGTCTTCGAGTGCGTGGGCCACGTGGGCCTCGTCCGGCAGGCGATCGACCTCCTCGACCGGCACGGCCAGGCGATCCTCCTCGGCATGACCGCGCCCACCGCGGAGGCGAGCTTCCCGCCCGCCGCGATGTTCCTCGACAAGTCCATCCTGGGCTGCCGCTACGGGTCCTCCCGCCCGCAGAAGGACATCGCGCTCTACGCCGAGCTCTACCGCGAGGGCCGCCTCCTGCTCGACGAACTCGTCACCGCCACCTACCCCGTGGAGGAGTTCGCCCGGGCGACGGAGGACGCCGAACAGGGCAAGGTCGCCCGCGGGGTGCTGACCTTCTAAAGGGAGGCGTGGCCGCGAGGCCGCGACTACGGTCGAGTTCATGGCCTACCGCGACCTCGTCACCCGCCCCGTCCTCGCCTGGTCGGCCGTCGCCGTCGGCGCCAGGCTGCCGGTCGCCATGGCGCCGCTCGCGCTCGTGTTCCTGGTCCGCGAGCGGCCCGGCGGCTACACCCTGGGAGCCGTCCTGGCCGCCGCGTACGTGCTCGGCGAGATCGTCGCCGCCCCCGTCCTCGGCATCCGCCTCGACGCCGAACGGGCCAGGCCGCACCTGGCCGTCGGGCTCGCGGTCGGCGCGGTCGCCTTCACCGGCCTCGGACTCGGGCTCGCCGGGACGGCCCACCCGGTCGCCCTCGGTGCCCTCGCCTTCCTCGCGGGCGCGGGCCCGGCCGCGGCGCCCGGCGGGCTGCGCGCGCTGCTGACCGGCATGGTCCCGGAGAAGGCCGTCACCCAGGCCCTCTCCATGGAGTCCGTCCTCACCTTCGGCATCTGGGCCGCCGCCCCCGCCCTCGCGACCGGCCTCGCCCTCGGCGTCGGCCCCGGCGTACCCCTGCTGCTCCAGGGCGGGTTGATGGCGGCCTCCGTCGCCGGTCTGTGGGCGCTGCCCGGGGGCTGGCGGGTCGAGGCGAAGGGCTCAGGCGGCGAGCCGATGCGCCGCGTCCTCGTCCGGGCCTGGCCCGTCTACGTCACGGGCGCGGCGAGCCTGACCCTGCTCGCCCTCGCCGAGCTGATCCTCCCGGCCCTCCTGGAACAGCGGGCGATCGGGATCGGCTGGGCCGGACCCCTGCTCGCCGGGTTCTCGATCGGCTCGGCGGTCGGCGCGTTCGTGTACGGGCTCCGCGGCGGCTGGCCCGGTCCGCTGCCTGTGCAGAGCGCGCTTCTCATCCTGGGCGTCTCCGCGGGCGTCGCGCTGGTCGCCGTCCTGCCCTGGACGGGCGCCATCGCCACCGCTCTCGTCCTCGCCGGACTGCTCCAGGCCCCGGCGATGCTCACCCGCAACCTGGCCCTCCGCCAGATCCTGCCGCCGCACGCCCTGGCCGCCGGTTACTCCGTGATGTACGCGGCCGTCGGCGCCGGTTACGCCGCGAGCGGCACCCTGGCCGGCGGCCTGTTGAAGGTCGTGGCGCCGTCCACGGCGATCCTCTGGGGCGTCGCCCTGACGCTGCTCCTGACCGCGATCGGCGTGGCGGGCGAGTGGCGGCGCGGCCGCGCGGACGCCCGTCCCGCACTGGTGGCCGAGGACAGCGAGCGCGTAGCGTGCCGTTCCGTCGTGAAGGGGCGGGACGAGGAGTCGAAGTGACCAGTACGCGCAGGCTGTTCCTGGGGGCGTTCACGGCGGGGGCCGTGACGGTGGCGGCCGGAACCGCGACCGCCTCCGAGGCGGAGGCGGCCGAGGGGGACGTGACCTACCCGGGCGAGGTGGCCGCCCGGAACTTCCGGACCGACGGCGGTACGACGTCCTCGTTCCGGACGGTCTCCACGGCGGAGACGTGGAAGCTGCACGCGATGACCGTCCACCAGGACGGTGTGGCGGGCAACGGCGTGGCGCTGAACGTCGTCTCGGACAACCCCGAGGACTCGGCGATGTACCTGTCCGGCACGGAGAAGGCCAGGGGCACGCTCAAAATCCTGCACCGGGGCTACCAGGACGCCTCGGACGGGGGAGCCGCGGCGGTCTCCGTCTACCTGGAGACGGAGGGCGTCACCGGCACGCCGGGCGGCACCGCCGCCCAGGGCATCCTCGTCACGCACACCACCGGGCCCACGAAGGGCAACCTCGTCACGCTGCGGAACAACGGCGTGGACGACTTCGTGGTGAAGGGTTCGGGAGCGGTGGGCATCGGCGTCGCGATCGGCGCCACTCCGCGCGGTCGTGTGGAGATCGCCCAGCGGGACTCGGCGATCGGTCTGCTGATGCAGGCCAATGCGGACTCCACGAGCCGCCTCGCGGAGTTCCGCGACCGGGCGGGCGTGGCGAAGCTGCGGGTGCTCAACAGCGGTGCGCTGGCGGCCCACAACGCGATGTTCGGGGTGACGGGCGCCGAGTCGTACGGCGGCGGCGACGGCGTGATCGGTATCCGCAACGCCACCACGGCCCCGACCTCCGACCCGACCAACGGCGGTGTCCTCTTCGCGCAGAACGGGGCACTGAAGTGGCGCGGCCCCTCCGGCACCGAGACCGTCATCGCCCCGGCCTGAGCACCGAGCCCTGACCCGAGGAAGACATGGAACTGACCCCCGAACAGCTCGTCGCCGAGTTCCAGGACGCCGTGATGGAGCTGTACTTCGCCCGCAAGCGCATCGGACTCCTGGAGGCCGAGAACGCGGCGCTCAGAGAGCGGCTCGCCCGCTCCGATCAGCCGCCGCACCCGGCCGGATCGTCCGGAACGTCCGGCGGTACGTCGTCGGCGTGACGCCGATCGCCGTCTGGAGGTGGGAGCGCAGCGACTGGGGCGTGCCGAAGCCGGCGTCCCTGGCGACCTGGTCGACCGGCAGGTCCGTGGACTCCAGGAGGTGGCGGGCCCGCTCGACCCGCTGCTGGGTCAGCCACTGGCCGGGGCTGATGCCGACCTCCTCGCGGAAGCGGCGCGTGAACGTCCGTACGCTCATCGACTCCCGCACCGCCAGGTCCCGCAGCTGGATCGGCTCGTGCAGATGCGCGAGGGCCCAGGCCCGCGCCGAGGTCGTCGTCGACGCGCCGGCCTCGGGGAGCGGGCGCTCGATGTACTGGGCCTGCCCGCCGTCCCGGTGCGGGGGGACGACGGTCCTGCGGGCCACCTCGTTGGCGACGGCGCTTCCGTGGTCCCGGCGCACGATGTGCAGGCACAGGTCGATCCCGGCCGCGACGCCGGCCGAGGTCAGCACGTCCCCGTCGTCGACGAAGAGGACGTCCGCGTCGACCCGCACCTTCGGGAAGAGCCGCTGGAAGTGGGCGGCCGAGGCCCAGTGGGTGGTGGCGGGCCGCCCGTCGAGGTACCCGGCGGCGGCGAGCACGTAGCCGCCCGTGCAGATGGAGACGAGCCGGGTCCCGGGCCGGATGCGGGCGAGCGCGGCCGCCAGCTCGTCGGTCAGCCGGCCCTCGTCGTACACCGGGCCCAGTTCGTAGGAGGCGGGCACGACGACCGTGTCGGCCGTGGCGAGCGCCTCCGGGCCGTGTTCCACCTGGATCGCGAAGTCCGCGTCCGTCGGGACCGGGCCGGCGACCGGGGCGCAGGTGACGATCTCGTACAGCGGCCGCCCGTCGGCGTCCTTGGCGCGGCCGAAGATCCGGTGGGGAATGCCCAGCTCGAAGGGGAGGAGGCCGGGCAGGGCCAGGACGGCGATACGGTGCGGCACAAAAAATCCCTTGGTGGTGTAGACCACTTCTGCTAGAAGTCGGAGCCGTGACGGACAAGCCGACGGACAGCCTCGACCCTTCCTCCGACTCCTACCGGTCCTACAAGTCTGCGGGCCGGGACCCGATTCCCGGAACCCTTCCGGGCGCCGTACCGGGCGCTGTACCGGGCGCCTTTCCGTCCGGGGCCCCCGCGCTCTGGAACCGCGACTTCCGCCTCTTCTTCGTGGCCCGGGCCGCCGCCGTCTTCGGCGAGGGCATGGTGCCCGTCGCCCTCGCCGCCGGACTGCTCGGCGCCGGGTACCCGGGCTCCTCCGTCGGCTACGCGCTCGGCGCCTGGATCGGGCCCTTCGCGCTGTTCGTCATCGTCGGTGGGGTCCTCGCGGACCGGTTCACCGCGCGCCGGATGATGGTCCTCGCCGATCTCATGCGGCTGCCCGGCGCGGCCGTCCTCGCCGTCGCCTTCGCCCTCGGCAGCCCGCCCCTGTGGGCGGTGTACGCGCTCAGCGCCCTCAGCGGCATCGGCGCCGCGCTCTTCCAGCCCGGGGTCGCCTCCACGATCCCGCGCATCGCCCCGGACGTGCAGCGCGCCAACGCCGTGCTGCGCGTCGTCGAGTCGCTGATGACGATGGCCGGTCCGGCCGTCGCGGGCGTCCTCGTCGCGGTCACCGGCGGCGCGGGCGCCGCCTTCGGCCTCAACGGCGCGACCTTCGCCGTCAGCGCGGTCTGCCTCACCCTGATGCGGCTCCCCGCCCTGCCCGCCGACGCGGTCCGGCGCGGCTCGCTGCGCGCGGAGATGGCCGTCGGCTGGCGGGAGTTCACCGCGCGCCGCTGGCTGTGGGGCGTGATCGTGATCTGGACGGTGTACGGCCTCACGGTCGCCGGGCCCATGGTGCCGCTGACCGCGACCCTGGTCACCGGCGACCACGGCTCGGCCACCTACGGCTGGTTGATGGCCGTCGCGGGCGCGGGCAACGCGGCCGGCGGGCTGCTCGCCCTGCGGCTGCGGCCCCGCCGCCCGCTCGCGGCGGGCGCGGTCGCCCTGCTCGGCCTGCCGGTCAACCTCGCCCTGCTCGGCTTCGGCGCGCCCGTCGCCGTGCTGGCCCTCGGGCAGTTCCTGGGCGGCGCGGCCTTCGCGTTCTGGCTGGTGATGTGGTCGACCTCGGTCCAGACGCACGTGCCGCAGGACGCGCTGAACCGGATGCACGCCTACGAGGTGGCGGGCTCGCTGCTGATGATGGCGGCGGGCCGTGCGCTCGCGGGCCCGGTCGCCGAGGCGGTCGGCACGGAGGAGGTCCTGCTTGCGGGGGCCGTGATCGCGGTCCTGGTGGTCGTGGCGCTGCTCGTCGTCCGGCCGATCAGGACGCTGCCCCGGGCGTAGGCGGCGGGGGCAGTGGGCGAGCGTAGGGGGAGGGCGGCCGGCAGCCGGTACGGTCCGGACATGTCTGAAGTCCGGTTGACCACGCCCTCGTACCTCGTGCTCGGCATCGTCGACAAGCTCGGCGAGGCCAGCCCGTACGACGTGAAGGTGGAGGCGGCGCGCACGGTGGCGCCCTTCTGGTCGATGCCGCACGCGCAGGTCTACGCCCAGTGCGACCGCCTCGTGGAGGCCGGGCTGCTGTCCGAGGTCCGCCAGCCCGGCGGGCGGAACCGGCGGCTGATGCGGCTCACCGAGGCGGGCGCCGAGGCCCTGTCCGGCTGGCTCGACGACCCCGCCTTCGTGCCGGTCGAGGCGCGTGAACGGGGCATCCTCAAGCTCTGGTTCGGGGCCAGCCCGCGCGTGCACGCCCCGGTCCAGGTCGAGGAGCACCGGCGGACGCTCGACGAGTACGAGGCGCTCGCGGGGAGCGTGGGGGAACTGCTGACCCGGGGGCAGCGTGAGGCGCTGGAGTTCGGCATCCGGTACGAGCGGATGATGGTCGACTTCTGGCAGTGGGTCGAACAGCGCGAGCCCTGACCTCCGGGCGGACACGGCGCCTTCGCGCAGACCCGTTGACCGCCGGTAACACCGACCCCTACCTTCCTCCCTAGCCCCTCGATAGTCCAGAAAGGACTATCGGCCGAGGTGTGAGGAGCGGCTGATGGATGTCCGGTGGGGGAGGGTGGCCGCCGTCGCGGTGACCGTGAGCTGCGTGGCGTACGCACCCGTCGCCATGACCCAGTTGTGGCCGTACGCCTCGCCAGGGGCGCCCGCCTTCGGCGAGTGGATCATGGGCCGGATGGTGTCGCCCGAGTACGTCGCCGAGGTCGTACGGGACCGGATCGGACCGTACGGCCGCAGCCTGCTCCCGCTGATCGTCCACTCGGTCCTGGGCGGGCTGCTCATGCTGCTCGGCCCGCTCCAGTACCTCTCGGCGGTCCGCCGCAGGCGCCGGCTGCACCAGGTCGCCGGGACCGTGTTCGCGCTCACCGTGTACGCCTCGATGGCGGGCGCCGCGCTCTATCTGGCCCGTACGGCGCCCGAGGACGCCTTCAGCGGCGCCGCGTTCTGGGTCGTCCTCGCCACGATCCTCGTCGGCACCGTGGGCAGCGTGACCCTCGGCGTCCTCGCCGCTCTCGGCCGCTTCCCCGACCTGCACCAGCGGTGGATGCTGCTCTGCTACGGCTACCTGATGACCGCGCCGCTGCTGCGGCTCGAATGGGGCGGCCTGCCCTGGCTGTTCCCCGGGCTCTCCATGGCCGAGATCAACCGGATCGCCGTCATGCACCTCGGTTCCGTGGTCGTCTTCGGCGCGCTGCTCGCCTCGCGCGGCCTCGACCGGCGGACCCAGGTCCCCGGCGTCTCGGGCACCTGGTGCCCGACGCCCGTCCTCGTCGCCGCGCACGTGGCAGGCGCGGCCGGGATGGCCTGGCTCGCCGTGGCCCTCCTGGACGGCCCGGGCGCGGAGGGGCCGCGACTGCTCCTCGGGTACCTGGTCCCGTACGCGGCGACCTACGCGGTCATGGCCGTCGCCCACGTGCGCGCGGGGCGGCGGGGAGACGGGTGGGCGCGGGAGGAGTGGCGGCTGCACCTCGCCGCGCTCTGCCTGGCCCCGGTGTTCTCCGCGGGCGCGGCGCTCGCCCTGGAACGGCTCGTCCGCCTCGACCCGTGGACATCCCTCGTCGCGGGCGCGGCCATCGGCTGCGGGGTCATGGCGTACGCGGCGACCGCGGTGGTGAGCCTGCGGGTGATGCACGGCCGCGAGGTGCTTGCGCGGGGGGAGCGGATGCGGGCGAAGGCCGATGCCGATGCCGAAACGGGTGCGGGTGCGGGTGCGGGTGCGGAGTCGGAGTCGGGGGCGGAGGCGGCGCGGGCGTGAGCGGCGGGGTGGGAGCGGTCCCGGGGCGTGAACTCTCCTCGGGGGTGGTGCTGTTGGCGCAGGTCACGGCCGTCGTCAGTCTCACCGTCGGCGCGCTGCTCGCGGTGGCGAGCGCGGCCGGGTACGCGGCGGGCGCCTGGACGTCTCCGGAGGCGGTCAGCCCCGGGCTCGTCGGGGCGGCGATGGCGGGCGTGGCGCCCGCGCTGTTCACCGTCGGCAGGGCGCGCGTCTGGGAGGAGGCGCGCACCCTCGTCTGGCCCCTGGTGATCGTGCTCGTCGGCCTGTTCGCGGTGAGCCTGGTCAACGGCGACGCGCTCTGGGTGGCGCGGGGCGGCTCGCTGTTCCTCGTCCTCTTCAGCCTGGGCTGGGTCGTGACGCTGGGGGCGCTCGCCGCGGCGGCGGTGCTCTGTCTCGTGCTCCAGTACCGGCGTCCGTCGGTCAGGCCCCCGGAGCGGGTGGCTCCTGAGCGCCTCGCCGCGCTCCCCGGCTGGTCGAAGCCGGCGCTCGCGGTGCTCGGTTCGGGGTGGGCGGGCATCGGGGCGGGCCTGCTGGCGGTCCCCGGTTTCTGGTCCGGGTTCGTGCCGTGGCAGGTCAACCGCGCCGACGCCCAGGGCCTCGGGGTGTGGGCGCTCGCGCTCGGCGTCGGCGTACTCGGCGCGCTGGCCGAGGACGACCTGGCCCGCCTCCGCCCGGCCCTGCTCGCCGTCCCTTCCGTGGCGCTCGCGGCGGGCGCGGTCCTGGCCGTCCACGCGCCGGACGTGCGATGGGCGTCGGGCCCGGGGCTCTCCCTGGCGGCACTGCTGCTGGGACTGCTGGTGACGGGTGTGACGGGCAGGTGGCTGTGGGCGCGGGCGGTGCGTGCGGCGGGGAGCGCGCGGGAGGGCTGATGTCCCGACCTCTGCCCCGATCCTTGTCCGGGTACTTGTCCCAATCCTTGCCCCGGCGCTTGTCCCGATCCCTGCCCCGGCGCTTGTCCCGATCCTTGCGAAAGCTGTCATTCGGGCCAATGGTGGGGAGGGGGCCGGGTCACGAAGCTGTGTGACGTGACCCAGACAACCGACACCACCGGCGCGGCCGCCGCGCCGAGCCCCACCCCCGCCCGTACGCCCCGGATCCACCGCGCGTGGTTCGTCGCGGTCGTCACCTTCGTGACGATCATCGGTGCGGCGGCCTTCGCCTCGCTGCCGGGGCTGCTCATCGAGCCGCTGCACGCCGAGTTCGACTGGTCGCGCGGCACGATCGGCTTCGCGGTGTCGGTGAACCTCGCGCTCTACGGTCTGACGGCGCCGTTCGCCGCCGCGCTGATGGACCGCTTCGGCATCCGCAAGGTCGTCGCGGTCGCGCTGAGCGTGATCGCGCTCGGCTCGGTCCTGACGGTGTGGATGACGGAGCCCTGGCAACTCGTCCTGTACTGGGGCGTCCTCGTCGGCCTCGGCAGCGGCTCCATGGCGCTGGCGTTCGCGGCGACGGTGACGAACCGGTGGTTCGTGGCCCGCCGCGGCCTGGTGACCGGCATCCTCACCGCGGCCGGGGCTTCGGGCCAGCTGGTCTTCCTGCCCCTGCTGTCCTGGCTGGTCGAGAACGAGGGCTGGCGTCCGGCGGCCGTGACCGTCGCGCTCGCCGCGCTCGCGGTCGTCCCCTTCGTCTGGCTGCTCCTTCGGGACCACCCGGCCGACGTGGGCCTCGCGCCCTACGGCGGGGAGTACGTCCCCAAGCCCGCCCCGGTCACGGGCGCGGCGCGGCGGGCCGTGACCGTGCTCCTCAAGGCGGCCAGGACCGGCCCCTTCTGGCTCCTGGCGGGCACCTTCGCGATCTGCGGCGCCTCGACGAACGGCCTGGTGAAGACCCACTTCGTACCGGCCGCGCACGACCACGGCATGCCGATCACCGCGGCGGCCGGGCTGCTCGCCGTGATCGGGGTCTTCGACGTCGTCGGCACGATCGCCTCCGGCTGGTTCACGGACCGCTTCGAGGCGCGCCGCCTGCTGGCGGTGTACTACGCGCTGAGAGGCGTGTCCCTCCTGTTCCTGCCGATGCTGCTCGCGCCCACGGTCCACCCGCCGATGCTCTTCTTCATCGTCTTCTACGGCCTCGACTGGGTGGCCACCGTCCCGCCGACGATCGCCCTGTGCCGCGAGCACTACGGCGAGGACAGCGCCATCGTCTTCGGCTGGGTCCTCGCCTCCCACCAGGTCGGCGCCGCGGCCATCGCCTTCGCCGGCGGCGTCGCCCGCGACGTCTTCGGCTCCTACGACGTCGTCTGGTACGCCTCCGGCGCCCTGTGCGCGGCGGCGGCCCTGATGGCCCTCGTCATCCGGCGCCGTCCTACCCCTGCGGGTCCTCGCCCGTGAGCCCGTCGACCGACTCGCGGATCAGGTCGGCGTGCCCGGCGTGGCGGGCGTACTCCTCGACCAGGTCGAGGAGGATGCGGCGGAGGTTGGGGCGCTCGCCGCTCCTGGTGGTGAAGGCGCCGAGCTGGTCGAGGCCGCCCGCGCGGAGCGCCTCGTCGACGACGGCGCGGGAGCGGGCGACCGACTCCCGCCAGAGGGCGTGCAGTTCCTCGGGGGTGTCCTCGGCGGCGGAACGGTAGTCCCAGTCCGGGGTGGCCTCCCAGTCGACGGAGTCCCAGGGCGCGCGGACGGGGGTGCCGAGCCAGAGCCGGGCGAAGTGGCTGTCCTCGACGTGGGCCAGGTGCTTGAGCAGCCCGCCGAGCGTGACGGTGGACGCGCCGAGCGTGGCCCGCAGCCCGTCCGCGTCCAGGCCGGAGCACTTCCAGGCCAGCGTCGCCCGCTGCCGTTCGAGCGCGCCGACGACGGCGGCGGCCTCGCTTCCGGCGAGCGGGGGTTCGGGCCAGGGTTCGATCGCGAGGTCGGTCATGGGCGCCGACTCTAGCCAAGGCGCCCGATCACCGTGCGGTGCCCAGGAGTTCACCCTCCCGATGCCCGGACCGGGCTCCGGGCCGGGCTACAGTGCGCGCCATGGACATACCCGACTGGGCTGTATGGGCCGCCCTCGGCCTGGCCGTTCTGCAGGGCCTCTCCGTCGTCACCGTCGTCCGCCGGCTGCGCCGAGCCGACCCCACGGCGCGCACCGGGGCGCGGCTCGATCTGCTGGACACCGTCGGCGGCCTGGTGCTCTTCGCCGGTGTGATGCTGAGCCTGCTGGTGGCGGACCACTGGTTCTGGCTCACCCTCGTCGGCGCCGCGTTCATCGCCGCCGGTTACGTGGTGAAGGGCGTCCTGCTGGTCCGTGCCCGCCGCGGCGCCCGGGCCGGCACCCCTTAGGGGTGTCTACCCGCTGAACCGCCCGAACCGCCCCCGGTGGAACAGCAGCGGCTCGCCCTCGCCCGGTCCCGCGTCCCCGTCCTCGCCCGGGGTGCCCAGGGCCTCCACGCGGCCCACCACGATCAGGTGGTCGCCGCCCGTGTGGACGGTGGCGATCGTGCAGTCGATCCAGGCCGGGGCGCCGGTCAGCCGGGGGGAGCCGGTCGCCGGGGCGGCGTCGTAGGGCACCCCCGCGAACTTGTCCGCGCCGCTTCTCGCGAAGCCCAGGCACAACTCCCGCTGGTCCGCGCCCAGGACGTTGACGCAGAAGACGCCCGCCCGGGCGAGCCGGGGCCAGGTCGTCGACGTACGGGCGACCATGAAGGCCACCAGGGGCGGGTCCAGCGAGAGCGACGCGAAGGACTGGCAGGCGAAGCCGGTCGGCCCGTCGGGGTCGAGGGCCGTCACGACGGTGACGCCGCTCGCGAAGTGGCCGAGGACCCGCCGGAACTCGGCCGGGTCGACGGGCAGCCGCTCGTCCTCCCCGACCGCGCGCAGCAGGGGGCGGGGGAGCGGTTCGACGGCCGTCGGCGACCCGGCCGATCTGAGGTATCGGACGGCGGTGGCCGCCATCCCAGCGTGTCCCATCACATCTCCCATTGAAGCTGACGGATCGTCAGATGAGAAGCCTCGTACGACGGGCAAGCAGCCTCAACGGCCCTCGTACCGCGCCGTTCTGCGCTCCACGAAGCTCGCGACGCCCTCGTTCGCGTCCCGGGTCGTCATGTTGATCTCCTGTGCCGCCGCCTCCGCCGCGAAGGCGGTCGTGCGATCGGTGTCGAGGGAGGCGTTGACCAGCTGCTTCGTCAGGGCGAGGGCGCGCGTCGGGCCCTGGGCCAGGCGCTCGGCCCACTCGCGGGCGGTCTTCTCCAGCTCCTCGGCCGGCACCACCCGGTTCACCAGGCCCAGCTCCCTCGCCTCCTGGGCCGTCACCGCGTCGCCGAAGAACATCAGCTCCTTCGCCCGCTGCGGCCCGATCAGCCGGGGGAGCAGATACGCCCCACCGCCGTCCGGTACGAGGCCCCGGCGCGCGAACACCTCGATGAACTTCGCCGGTTCCGCCGCGAGGACCAGGTCGCAGGCGAACGCCAGGTGCGCCCCGATCCCGGCCGCCGTCCCGTTGACCGCCGCGATCACCGGCTTCTCGCAGTCCATGACCGCGCCGATGAGGCGCTGCGCCCCGAGCCGGATCGTCCGTGCCACGTCGCCCGCGATCCGCTCGCCGCCCGAGGCGGGCGCCCCGCGCAGGTCCGCGCCCGCGCAGAAGCCCCGCCCGGTGGCCGTCAGGACGACCGCCCGTACGCCGGGGTCGGCGGTGGCCTCGGCCAGCAGGGCGATGACCCGCTCCCGCTGGTCCCAGGTGACCGCGTTCATCGCCTCCGGCCGGTTGAGCGTGATCCAGGAGACGCCGTTCTCGACGCCGTGCAGCAGATCGTCAGGCTGGTCGTCCGTCATGAATCGGTTCGCTCCTATCGGCACACCGCGAGCGCGTCGAGCGCCACCGCGCCCTGCCCCCGGGGCAGCACCATCAGTGGGTTGATGTCCAGTTCGGCGAGGTCGCCGTCCAGCTCCAGGGCCATCCGCTGCACCCGCAGCACGACCTCGACCAGCGCGTCCACGTCCGCCGGCGGGGCCCCTCGTACGCCCTTCAGCAGAGCCTGCCCGCGCAGCTCCCCGAGCATGTCCCTGGCCTGGTCCTCGCCGAACGGCGGCACGCGCACGGCCGCGTCGTTCAGGACCTCCACCAGGACGCCCCCGAGCCCCACCGTGACCGTCGGGCCGAAGAGCGGGTCGCGGGTCACGCCCACCACCATCTCGACCCCGCGCCCCACCATCTGGCAGACCAGGATCCCGTCCAGGTCCACGCCCTCGTAGCGCGCGATGTCGGTGAGCTCGCGGTACGCGTCCCGCACCTGGCTCGCCGAGGTCAACCCGACCTTCACCAGCCCCAGTTCGGTCTTGTGGGCGATCTGCGCGCCGGAGGCCTTCATCACCACCGGGTAGCCGACCAGACCGGCCGCCCGGACCGCCGCCGCCGCGCTCGTCACCAGCTGCTCGCGCGGCACCCGGATCCCGTACGCCCGCAGCAGCTGCTTCGCGGCGTGCTCGCTGAGCTGCCGGCCCGGCCGCATCAGGGCCTGCGCCTTGCGGAAGGACGGCGAAGGGGTGCGCGGGGCCTCGTCGAAGGGGGAGCGGTAGGCGGTGGTGAAGCGGTGGTGGTCGAGGTACGCCTTGACGGCCCCGATGCAGTTGGCGAACGTGCGGAAGGTGGCGACGCGCGAGGAGCCGAGCAGGGTCTCGCGGTAGGCCGCCTCCGTCCCGACCGGCGACCCCCACACCACGCACACCAGCTTGTCGGTGGCCTCGGCGGCGTCCACCAGGTCCTGGGCGAGCTTGTCGCTCATGGGCGGGAACGGGCCCGTGATGGGACAGATCAGCACCCCGACGGACGGGTCGGCCAGGATCGCGTCGATGATCTTCCGGCCGCGCCAGTCGCCCACCGGGTGGCCGCCGTTGTCGACGGGGTTCGCGACGTTCAGGTAGTCGGGGATCCACTGGTGCAGCTCGTCCTGCTTGGCCTGCGGGAGCGTCGGCAGGCGCAGCCCGGCCGCCGTGGCGAGGTCGGAGAAGTGGGCGCCGGTCCCGCCGGAGATCGAGTACACGACGACACCGTCCGCGACCGGCTTGCGCGCCCGCGCCAACAGGGCGGAGGTGTCCTGGAGCTGGTCGAGCCCGTCGACCCGGATGACCCCGTACTGGCGCATCGCCGCGTCCACGACCTGGTCGGCGCCGGTGAGCTTGCCGGTGTGCGAGGCCGCCATCCGCGCGCCGGTCTCGGTCCGCCCGACCTTCACGGCGACGACGGGCACGCCCTCGCGGGCCGCGCGGTCGGCGGCGAGCAGGAAGGAGCGGCCGTCCTTGAGGCCCTCGACGTAGCAGGCGATGGCCCCGACCTCGGGCCGGGTCGCGAAGTACGAGATGAAGTCGGCGGTCTCCAGGTCGGCCTCGTTGCCCGTCGGCGCCCAGTGGGAGAGCCGTACGCCCAGCTCCTGAAGGGTGTGGACGGGCCGCCCCTGGTGGCCCGACTGCGTGATGAGCGCGATCGCCGGGCCTTCGAGGTCGTCGCGGAACCGCTCGAAGGCGTTGAGGTTGGTGTTCGGGCCGAGGAGGCGGATCCCCGAGCGCCGTACGGCGTCGGCGAGGCGCTCCTGCGCGGCGGCGCCCTCGCCGCCGGTCTCGGCGAACCCGGAGGCGAAGGCGACGGCGAACCTGACCTTGGCCTCCGCGAGTTCCTCGATCACGGGGAGGGGGTCGGCGACGAGCAGGACGGCGAGGTCGACCGGCTCGGGGAGCGCCCCGACGGACGGCACGCAGTCGATCCCGAACACGGTCGTACGGGTCGGGTGCACGGGCACGAGCCGGGCGCCGACCCGCTCGGCCCAGGCGATCAGCTGGCGCGTGATCCCGGTGTTGGGCCGCCCCTCGGTGTCCGAGGCCCCGACGACGGCGACGGACCCGGGCCGGAAGAACCGGTCGAGGTCCGGCACGGCCGCGTGCAACGCCCGCCCGCTGACGTCCACATCGCCCTCGACGGCGGTCACGCCGTGCACGACGTGACCGCTCGGCCCGGGATGCTCGCCGCAGGCGACCACGCGGGCGCGGAGATCGGTGGTGAAGGTGCCGTGAGTCGATCCGAGCATCGTTCCGCTCCACCCTTCCGCCCATGACGATTTACCTGACGCTCAGTCAGATTACAGAACTGACGGCAAGTCAGGAATGGGCGGGACGTGAGGATCTCGGGTGGAGAGGAACCGTCGTCGTTACGGCCTGTGCGCCTTCCCGATCGCCCGCGCGATCTTCTCCGCGTCGATCGCCATCTCGCGGAACATCCCGCTGATCGGGTTCGTGAACCCGGTGAAGTAGAGGCCGGGCGCCCCCTGCGGCGTCCGTGCCCCGTGGGTCACCGGCCGTCCCCGCTCGTCCAGGACGTCGAGGTGGCCGAGGAGCGGCTCCAGGCCGCGGCGGTAGCCCGTCGCCGCGATCACCGCGTCCGGGGTGATCGCCGAGCCGTCCGCGAGGACGACCTTGTCGCCGTCGAAGGAGGCGACGGCGCCCACGATCTCCACCGCGCCCCGCCGCACCGCGTCGATCAGCCCGACGTCCTGCACGGGGATCGCACCCTCCCGCACCCGCGAGTACAGCCCCGTGTCCGGGCGGGGGAGCCCGTGCTCGGAGAGGTCCGGCACGGCGACGCGGGCCATCAGTTCGCCCGCCTTGTCCACCAGCCGCACCGGCAGTCGGCGGACCAGGATGCCGGTCCGCTGGGCCGGCCACCCGGCCGTCGAGCGGCGCACGATGTGCGGGACCGTGCGCACCGCGAGCCGTACCCGTGCCGCCCCGCCCTCGACGAGGTCGGCCGCGATCTCGGCGCCCGTGTTCCCGGCGCCGACGACGAGGACGTCCCGCCCGGCGTAGGGGGCCGGGTTGCGGTACGCGCTCGCGTGCGCGAGTTCGCCGCCGTACGACGCGAGCCCCGGCCACTCGGGCAGGCGCGGCGTGTGGTTGTACCCCGTGGCGACGACCACGGCCCGCCCGGTCAGCCGGCGCCCGCCGGTCGCGTGCAGCAGCCAGTCCTCGCCGGCCCGCTCGACCCGGCTGACCTCGACGCCGGTCACGATCTCCAGCTCGTGCACCTCGGCGTACTTCTCCAGGTACCGCACCACGTCCGCGCGGGCGACCCAGCGCCCGAAGGAGCGGGGCATCGCGAGGCCGGGGAGCGCGGAGAGCCGGCGGGTGGTGTGCAGCCGCAGCCGGTCGTAGTGCGAGCGCCAGGAGGCGCCGACGGCGTCGGACTTCTCCAGGACGACGGCCCGGACGCCCTGCGCGCGCAGCGAGGCGGCGACGGCGAGGCCGCCGGGCCCGCCCCCGATGACGTAAACGGGGTGATCGGGTCTGGATTGGGGGGTGTTGACCATGAGTGCTCAGCGTAACGAGCTGCTCACTTGTTGGGTCTCGGTCAAGAGGGGGTTCGGTTGCGAAACGGTCACGCGTGGGTGGGATGCGTGGAGGCGCGTGGGGGTGCGTGGAGGCGTGCGGGGGTCTTGCGCGGCCGAGCCCCCATCCGCTGAACTGACGTCGATAGCTGACGTACCGTCAGATCGAATCTCGGGAGGGGCAGGTACCGCCGATGCAGACCGTCTGGCTCACCGGCGCCGAATGGCTCGCCGTCCTCCGCATCGGCCTCGGCCTGTGGTGGCTGGAGAGCTGGCGCCACAAGGACAGGAAGGGCTGGTTCGAGCGCGGCACGGGCATCGCGTGGGCGGCGGACGTCGCCGGGAAGCACCGCTGGCCGTTCGTGAAGCGCGGCTTCGACGCGGTCGTCGCGCCGCGCCCCAAGCTGATGGCGTACGTCGTCGTCTACGCCGAGCTTGCCCTGGGGCTCGGCCTGATCCTCGGATTCCTCACCCCGGTCGCCCTGATCGGCGGCCTGCTCCTCAACCTCCTCTACCTCGTCCTGATGATCCATGACTGGGCCGAGCAGGGGCAGAACGCGATGATGGCGCTGATCTCGCTCGTCGCCCTCTTCGCACTGTCCTGGCAGACCTGGTCCCTCGACCATGCGATCGGACTCTTCCTGTGACGGCCGCCGACCCCGACATCGACTCCTTCACCCGCCCCTACTGGCAGGCCGCGGGCGAGGGCCGGCTGCTGCTCCGGCGCTGCGCCGGCTGCGCCCGCGCGCACCACTACCCGCGCGAGTTCTGCCCGCACTGCTGGAGCGAGGACGTGACCTGGGAACCCGCGAGCGGCCGGGCCACGCTCTACACCTGGTCCGTCGTCCACCGCAACGATCTCCCGCCCTTCGGCGACCGTGTGCCGTACGTGGCGGCGGTCGTCGACCTCGCCGAAGGCCCCCGGATGATGACCGAGGTGCTGGGGGTGGCGGAGGCCGACCTCCGGATCGGCATGGACCTGGAGGTCGCCTTCCGCGCGGAGGGCGAGGTCGCCGTCCCCGTCTTCGGCCCGGCCTCGCGCCGGTAGGAGCCGTCAGAGAGGAGCGATGTTCCGCCAGAGCTGGGCGCGGCTGCCCGAGTCGCAGGCGGCCGTGGTCAGGAACGGCGGTCCGACGACCATGCACTCCCCGTTGGCGACGTTCTTGATCGTCCGGCCGGACGACGTCGTGGCGTGGATCTTCCACAGCTGGCCGCTGGAGCCGTTGCAGGCGGCGACGCCGACACCGCCGGGGTTCCCGCCCGACTGGAGGCAGTTGCCGGTGTTCCTGCTGACCAGCCGGAAGGCCCCGTTCGCGCCCGCCGAGTAGGTCCAGGCGTACGAGGCGCTGCCGCTGTTGTTGGGCAGGACACCGCACTCGTGGGTGTTGGCGAAGATGCCGTACCCGGGGTTGTACTCGACGAGGCACTGGCCGTTGCCGGCGTTCTCCAGGGAGTACGTCCCCGAGGTCGACGAGCCGCCACCGGACGGCGGGGGCGCCGGGTTCGTGGTCTTCGGGGTGGTCGGCCGGGAGCCGCCCCCGGACGCGTCCCCGCCCCCGCTGCCGCCGCCGGACGCGGTGCCGGTGCCGCCGGCCGCCGCCCCGCCGCCGGCTCCACCACCGGCCGCGGCGCCACCTCCCGCCGCGCCCGAACCGTCCGGCCCGGTCCCGGAAGGCGTTCCGGACGGGGAGGCGGGAGCCCCCGACGAGGGCGAGGCCGAGGTCGACGGGGTCGCGGTCCCCGTCGGCGGCGCGGTGGTGCCGGGCGAGGCCGACTGCGACGCGGAGGCGGACGGCGGCCGCGCGGCCGAGGCGTCGGGCCCGCCCTGGCGGCCGATCTGGTACGGGCCGAGGGCGACGGTCAGGGTCGTGCCGGTGGCCACGACGACGGGCACGGCGAGCATGACGAACCGGTTGCGGCGGCCTTCCCGCTTCGCCGTGGGCGCCGCGACGTCGGCCCCCGCCGTGGCGGGCTCCGTCGGCGGCCGCTGCACGAGCGCCACGGTCCCGATGTCCTGGCCCGTGTCGTCCCTCGCCGCTTCGGGCTGGTCGCCCCCGAGTTCCGCGAGCTCCTCGGCCGTGGGCACGGTCGTGGCGAACGCGTCCCGCGCCGCGACCGGAGCCATGACGGCGGCGGGCCACGGGGTGTCGTCGGCGTAGTCCTCCGTCAGCTCGACGACCTCGGCGGCGGTGGGCCGGGCCGCGGGGTCCTTGGCGAGGCAGGACTTCACGAGGTGGGCCAGGGCGGGGGCGGTCTCCGTGAGCCGCCCGAAGTCGGGCTCGCCGTGGACGACGCGGTAGAGCAGGCCGGGTCCGGAGCCGTCGCCGAAGGGCGGGCGGCCGGTCGCCGCGTACAGCAGCAGACTGCCGAGGGCGAAGACGTCCGCCTGTCCGGTCAGCCGCGGGTCGGCGACCGCCTGCTCCGGCGCCATGTAAGCGGGCGTCCCGATGACCATGCCGGTCCGGGTCAGCCGGCTCTGGTCGGCGGCGCGCGCGACGCCGAAGTCGATGAGCGACAGACCGCCGGAGGTGAGCATCACGTTGGACGGCTTGAGGTCCCGGTGCACCATGTCGGCGGCGTGCACCGCCCGCAGCGCGGTGGCCGCCTCCCGCAGCAGCCGCCACAGCGCCTCGGTGGGCAGCGGCCCGCCGTGGAGCCTGACGGCCTCGTTGAGGGTGACCCCCGGGATGTACTCGGTCGCGAACCACGGCGGCTTCGCCGTCCTGTCGCTCGCGAGCAGCCGCACACTGGCCCCGGCGGGCAGCCTGGCCAGGTTGTCCAGCTCGTGCCCGAAGTGGCTCAGGAAGTCCGCGTCCTCGGCCAGCACGGGCAGCACCCGCTTGACCGCCGCGAACTTCCCCGGCACGGCGCCGAGATAGACCCGCCCCATGCCGCCGGAGCCCAGTACGCCGAGAAGCTTGAAAGCGCCGATCCGCCGTGGGTCCCCCGGTTCGAGCGGTAGGGCTCCGCTGCCGTCCAGGCGCGCGCTGTCGATGTCCGCATCCCCCTGCATGATCAACAGGATAGCGAGGCTATCCTGCGATCCGCACCGCTCTTCAAGTCACAGAATCGTACGGATAGTTGGCTCCATCAGGGTGCCGTGCGCGGCGGAGCGGATGAACCTCGCGGGCATCCGGGTGGCGCCCGGTGACCCGTGACGGCACCCTTCGTTGCCCGGGGCATGAAGAGCACCCTCGCGTTCACGCTGGCCACGGCCGCCGTCGCCGGCGTCGCCCTCGCCGGGACGGCCGGCGCCGCCGCTCCCGCCCCGGCCACCCGGATCCTCCTCACGGTCACCTCCGACGCGACCGGCGACATCGAGGCGGCCCTGCTCGGCTGCCGCCCGACCGGCGGCACCCACCCCGAGGCCGAGGCGGCCTGCGAAGAACTCCGTGCCGCGGGCGGTGACTTCGACCAGTTGCCGGTCACCCCCGACGCCATCTGCCCGATGGTCTACGACCCGGTCACGGCCACGGCGGAGGGCACGTACGACAACGAGCCGGTCACCTGGAAGAAGACGTACGCCAACGCGTGCCTCCTGAGCGTGGAGACGGGGAAGGTCTTCGCGTTCTGACGACCGGCCGTCAGCCGGCTCAGAAGAGGGTGACGACTCCCGATCCGAGCTCCTCGGGGTTGTAGACACGCTGGCGGGAGCCGAAGGGCGCGCGCCAGTCACCCGTGCCCTCGTAGTGCGCGAGGGTCTCGTACGTGCCGCCCATGACGCCCTGCACGACGAGATCGGGGCGGCCGTCCCGGTTGGTGTCGCCGACTCCCACGATGTCCGTGTAACGGTCCCAGCCGGCGCCGACCTTGATCCGGGGCGCGAAGGTGCCGTCGCCCTTGCCGAGGTAGAGCCAGAGGACACCGGCCCCGTCGCGGGCGACGAGGTCTCCCGCGGGGGCTCCGGCGATGTTGCCGGTGGCGGTGAGCTGGTTGTAGATGCCCCAGCCCCAGCCGATCTTCGTGCGGGGCGCGAAGGGCGCGGCGGCGTTCCCGGTGCCCTTGTACAGGTACAGGTCCCCGGCCTTGTCGGCGGCGACCAGGTCGGGCCGGCCGTCGCCGTTCAGGTCGCTGCCACCGGTGAGCCGGTCGTAGACCTGCCAGCCTGCGCCGATCTTCGTACGCGGCGCGAAGCTCTTGCCGTCGCCCGTGTGGAGCCACAGGACACCCGACCGGTCCCGGCCGAGCACATCGGCGTGCGCGGAGCCGCCGATGTTCCCCGGGGCCGCGAGGCGGTCGTAGGTGTTCCAGCCCAGGCCGTGGTCGACCTGCTCGCGCTTCTCCGGGTTGCCCCACTTCCCGGTGTGGTACAGCGTCTGGCGGGCGTCGTAGCCGATCAGCCGACCGGAGCTGTCCTTGACGAGCAGGTCCGGGGAGCCGCTGTCGGAGAAGTCGTGCGGTGCGGGCTTGTTCGCGACCTTGAGCGTGCCGGTCTGCTCCACCGCCGGGCCGATGCCGTCGGAGGGACGGACCGTCATGCGCCAGGTGTAGTCGCCGTTGTAGGCGGCGGTGTAGTCGTCGAACAGGCCGGTCCAGTGTGCACCGCCGATGCCGGGCCGGTCGGCGCTCCCGGTCCTGGAGGTCCACCGCTTCCCGGACGCGGTGTGCGTCACCTGGACCGTCAGCTCGGTGTTGCCGCGGTTGAGCTCCCACCAGAAGTACGCGTCACCGCTGCCGAAGTCGACGACCTCGGGGAGCGGCTTGTACACCTTCGCCTCGATCACGATGGGTTCGTTCGTGCGCGCGAGGAGGGTGGCGACGGGAGTGCCGTCCGCGCCGACCGAGACCCGGTAGAAGCCCCTGCCGTGCTCGACCGTGCCGCCCCGCACGAGCAGTCGGCCGTCGCCGTCGGGGATGATGCCCTGCACGCTGTCCAGGACCTTGACGGTCTTCCCGGTCGTCAGGGAACGGGCCGTCAGGCCGTAGAGGGTATTGGGGTGGTACTGCCCGGTCTCGTCCAGGCCGTACGCGACCCAGTCGTCGCCGAGCAGCTCGGCCCGAACGCTTCCCGACCCCAGGAAGACCCGCTCGGGCGCTGTCGAGGTGTCGCCCCGCCGGGCCACCGCCAGGGTCACGTTCTGCGGATCGGCGACCTCGGTCCAGGCCATATGAGTGGCGGACGTGCTGCTTGCGCCCTCGACGCGGGCGGTGGGCAGGACCCGGTCCTCGACGACAGCGCCGGTGGCCATGTCCACCAGGGCGAGGTGCTGCTCGGTCGTGCCCGCCGTGACGTACCTGAGGATCAGGGTGTCGACCGAGGACATGTCGGTGAGGAGGTTCGAGGCGTTCGCGGGCAGCCCGGTGACCTTGCGGTCGAGGACGGTGTCCGCGGGCTTGCTGACCAGGTGGACCTCGGTGCCCCTGGCGCCGTCGGGCTTCGACATGACGAGGGTGGCGCCCATCACCTGCCTGAGTTGCGCGTCCGGGCCGAGCCCCGCGGTGTCGACCGCCACCGGATCGGCGCCGGAGCCGAGGTCGTACAGCGTGTGCACGCTCCCGGCCGACCGCACGGCGAAGTCCGTCTGGTTGCCGCCCCGGTACGGGCCGGGCGGCAGCAGGGTCGTGACGCCGTCCGCGTACCGCGTCCAGCGGTACTCGACGATCCCGCCCGGCGTCGACAGACTCGTCAGGAACCCCGAAACACCGGAGCTCGCCAGGCGCGAGCCGGCCGGCAGCGCGGGGACGTCCTGCTGCGTGGCCGTGCCCGTGGCTGCGGCGAGGGCGGCCGTCGAGCCGTCGGACGAGGGCGTCGTGGCTCCGGCGGGAGTCGTCAGACCCGCCGCCGTGACGGCGAGGACGACCATGGCGGCCGCGGCGATCCGTCGCCGGGGCGGAGGAACGTGGAACAAGGGGGCCCTTCCTGGTGGTGCGAGGAAGCCGGGGGAGGCGGGTGACGAGCGGACGCGCTCGCCGCCCTCCCCGGAGGGAAGGGCGGCGAGCGGCGGGACCGGACCGGGCGCGGAGTCCGGTCAGAACACCGTGGGTGCCTGGGTGGTGTGAAGGTTGCTGTTGGCGGCCGGCTTGAACGGGGCCGTCGAGTTGCCGGTGCCCGCGTAGAACTTGGCGCCCGACGCGCCGACCGCGTAGAGGTCGGCCCGCCCGTCGCGGTTGGCGTCGCCGATGCCGACGAGGTGGGTGAACGCGCCCCAGCCGGCGCCGATCTTCGTACGCGCGGCGAAGGTGCCGTCGCCCTTGCCCTCGTACAGCCACAGGACACCGCTCGTGTCGCGGGCGAGGAGGTCGCCGGCCGCGGTGCCGGCGATGTCGCCGGTGGCGGTGAGCTGGTTGTAGATGCCCCAGCCCCAGCCGATCTTCGTGCGGGGCGCGAAGGGCGCGGCGGTGTCGCCGGTGCCCTTGTACAGGTACAGGTCACCGGCCGTGTCGGTGGCGACGAGGTCGGCGCGCCCGTCGCCGTTCAGGTCGCTGCCACCGGCGAGGGACGTGTACACGTTCCAGCCGGCGCCGATCTTCGTACGGGCGGCGAAGGTGCCGTCGCCCTTGGCGACGTACAGCCAGAGGACACCGTCCTTGTCGCGGGCGACGAGGTCTCCGGCGGTGGAGCCCGCGACGCTGCCGACGGCCTCCAGCTGGTTGTAGATCTGCCAGCCGGGGCCGACCCGCACCTGGCCGGTCGTCATGCCGTCCGGCCATTCGGGCGACGTGACGGAGTCCTCGCGCCACAGCACACCCGCGGCGTCGCGGGAGAGCAGGTCCGGGCTGCCGTTGTCGGTGTGGTCGTGGGCGCCGGCGGTGCGGGTGACCTTGAAGGTGCCCGACTGCTTGAGGTCCGGGCCGATGCCGTTGAGCGGGGTCGCGGTGAAGTCCCAGACGTAGTCGCCGCTCGACGCGAACTCCTTCACGCCCTCGGCGTTGAGGAGGCGCCCGTCCCAGAGGAACTCGACGGAGGCCTTGCCCTCGTAGGGCACGGCCTGCGAGAAGACGTGCGTCATGCTGCGGCCGGTGGCGACGTGGCGAATCGTCACCGAGCCCTTGGCGTTGGTCCGGGAGAGCACCCAGCGCAGCCGGGTCTCGCCGTTGTTCTTGTCGAGGTCGAACACCGGGGGAGTGGCCGCGGTGTACAGCGCGAGCGCGGTCGGCCGGCCGTCCGCGGCGACGAGGGTCGCGGCCGGCTTCCCGTCCACCCCGAGCGCCACGCGGTAGGTGCCCTCGCCCTGGGCGACGGTGCCGCCGCGGACCAGGAGCGCGCCGTCCGTCGTGGGGACGGAGGACGAGGCGTGGTCGAGGAGCTTGACCGTGGAGCCGTCGGTGGCGTTGACCGCGGTGAGCGCGTGGTGCGGGGAGAAGCTGGTGGCGGTGTCGCCACCGGGCGCGGCGTAGGTCACCCAGTCGCCCAGGATGCCGACGTGGGTGCGGATGGCGTTGCCGAGCGCGACCGCCTCCGTGGCGGGCGAGGTCTCCGACCCGTCGCGGGCGGCGTACTTCAGCTTGGCGTCGGCGGTCGACGCCGCGTCGACCCAGACCCAGCGGTCGCCGGAGACCGCCGCGTCGAGGCCGTACGGGGCGACGCCGATCTCGTGCCGCTCGCCGGCGGCGCCGGTGGCGACGTCCACGACGGTGAGGTAGTAGCGGTCCTCCGGGCCCTCGCCGGACGTGCTGTAGCGGACGAGCAGCTTCGAGTCGGAGAGCACCTCGACGTCCTGGAGCCGGAAGTCCGCCGGGAGGCCGGTGACCTGGCGGTTGCTGCCCGGCTGGTCGCCCTCGCCGATGAGGCGGAGCTGACCCGCGCCGGTCGCGACGTCGTAGTGCGAGAAGACCAGCGTCCGGCCGACGATGCCCTGCCAGGAGAGGCGGGTGTCGGGCTGCTCGATGGCGACGGGCGCGCTGCCCGGCTGCGTCATGTCCTTGAGCAGGTACCGGGTCGTGCCGTCCTCCTTGGCCACGACGGTGTCGGACGCGCCTCCGCGCCATCCGGTGGTCCACTCCTCCAGCGGCGTGGTGGTGCCGTCCACGGTGCTGGTCCAGAAGTAGTCGTTGCCCTGGGGCCAGCCGAACCGCTGCACGGAGGTGAGGTAGCCGCTGGGACCGGCGCTGAGTATCTGCGACGGCCCGGGGAGCGTGATGGTGTCGCTGACACCGGCGGGCACGGCGTTCACGACGGCCGTGGGCGTCGCGGCGGTCGCCGGCGCCGTCGCGAGAGCCGTACCGGCGGTCACGGCGAGGACGGCGGTCACGGCCGCGGCGAGACGGTGCCGCGGCACGCGGGTCTTGATCACGTATGGGGTCCTTCGGAGTTGAGAGCGATCTGCACGCGGGAGGCTCGGAGCGACCGGGCGCACCATGCGCCACGCCCGGTCAGACTCTTGATCACGACGCAGGGTTGTATGTGTGGTCCACCAGGATCAGGCGAAGTGGTTGTACCGGCGGTCGGTGCCGTCGGAGTACACGCCGACCACTTCGCGCGGGCGGAAGGGCGCGCGCCAGTCGCCGGTGCTCTTGTAGAGGTAGGTCCCGTCGGCACCGCTTGCGTACAGGTCGGGGCGGCCGTCCCGGTCGGCGTCGCCGACGCCCAGAAGGTGGCCGTAGCCGCCCCAGCCGCTGCCGATCTTCGTACGCGGGGTGAAGGTGCCGTCGCCCCTGCCGGTGTAGAGCCACAGCACCCCCGCCTTGTCGCGGGCGACGAGGTCCCCGGGAGCGGCTCCGGCGATGTCGCCGGTGGCGGTGAGCTGGTTGTAGATGCCCCAGCCGTGCCCGATCTTCGTACGGGCGGTGAAGGGGGCCGTGGGATTCCCGGTGGCCTTGTACAGGTACAGGTCGCCGGCCGTGTCGGTGGCGAGGAGGTCGGGGCGTCCGTCGCCGTTCAGGTCGCTGCCGGCGGCGAGTTGGGTGTACGCGTTCCAGCCCGCACCGATCCTCGTGCGCGTGGCGAAGGTGCCGTCGCCCTTGCCGAGGTAGAGCCAGAGCACGCCGGCCGTGTCGCGGGCGACGAGGTCCCCGACGGGCAGCCCGCCGAGGTTGCCCGCGGCCTCGACCCGGTCGTAGACCTGCCAGCCGGCGCCGATGAGTTCGACGGGAAGCTGATCGAGCTGCCCGCTCTCGGAACGGTAGAAGGCGTCGCCCCGCCACAGCCGTCCCGACGTGTCACGCGCGAGGACGTCGGGGGATCCGTCGTCGTCGTAGTCGTGCGGCGCGGTCGCGCGGGTCAGGTCGAAGGTGCCGGAGGCCACCAGGTTCGGACCGATGCCGTCGAGCGGCCTCGCGTCGATCTTCCAGGTGTACGCCCCGTTCGGCGCCCCGGTCGGCATGTCCGGGTCGTTCTTCCAGGGGACGTCGCCCTGCCAGTCGAAGCGCATGGCGTGCGGGTCGTCGAGGAGGTCCCCCGAGGGGTACAGGTCCTCGGTCTTCGTCTTCCCGCTCTGGACGTGGCGCAGCGTCACCTTCGCCACCACGTTGACCCGGGACAGCCGCCAGTCCAGCCGGATCACGCCGTCGCCGGGCGCGGGGGAGACCTTCGCGGGGATGTCGTGCCCGAGCAGCGTGACCTTGGTCGGCTCTCCGGTGGTCGCGACGAGCGTGGCGACCGGGGCGCCGTCCGCGCCGGGCGCGATCCGGTAGAGCCCCTCGCCCTGGGCGACCGTGCCGCCGCGGACGAACTGCGTCCCGTCCGGGCCGGGCGCGGCCGTCTTCACGTGGTCCGTCAGCGTCCGGTTCGCGCCGGTCGTCAGGTTGCGCGCCCGCAGGGCGCCCCACGGGTTCGGGTGGTGGTCGCCGAGGGTGTCGCGGTCCGCGTACGTGAGCCAGTCGCCGATCAGGCCGACCTCGACACGGCTCGCGCCGACCAGCGGAACGCGCTGCGTCGTCCCCGTGCCCCGCTCCAGGGCGACGACCGACGCCTTCTGGGCCGCGTCGTACTCCACCCACGCGACGTGCGTCGCCGACAGCGCGACCCTGCCGGTCCACTGCCCGGGGGTGACGATCTCGCGCGTCTCGGAGACCGTGGCGGTCGCCCGGTCCATGAGCGCCCAGTACCGCTTCTCCGTCGCGCCGGTCCCGGTCCTGTACGTCAGCAGGGCGTGCTCGGACGTCGCCACGCTCGCGAACACCTCGGTCGCGCCGGCGGGCAGTCCGCTCACGAGCCGGTCGGAGACCGTCCCGCCGTCCTTGGCCAGGACGTGGACGACCTCACCGCCCTTGCCGTCCGGGGTCCGGACGAGCAGCGACGCGCCGACGGCCCCGGCGAACCGGCCGCCATGGGTGCCCACGTCCGGCAGACCGACGCTGAGGATGTCCGCCCCGGTCGCCATGGAGCGCAGCGTGACGACCTGCGAGCCCTGGTGCAGGACGACCACGTCGGAGCCCGGGGAGCCCGTGACCGAGGTGGTACCGCCCGGCAGAACCGTCGACGAACCGTCCGAGAAGCGCGTCCACCGCTGCTCCCGCTCGTCCGACATGCCCCAGGTCAGGAAGCCCGTGCTGCCCACGCTGACGAGCTGGGCGTCGGCACCGGGGTAGGGGACGACGGCGTTCTGCGCCTCCGCAGCCTCCGCAGCCGGGACGTCGAGCGCCTGGGCCGGTACGCCGAGGGCGCCGCCCAGAGTCAGGGAGAGGGCGACACCCACCGAAAGCGTGAGTCTCCGGCGGCGCGGGACAAGGACGTGGTGCATGGGCGGGCCTCCCCTGGGGCGACCGCGCACGCGCCGGGACAGGTGTGCGGCGGTCGGAGTGACACGGAGGCGGCCGGAGGAATCCCCCCATCCGGATCATCGCCCACGTGAGTGATCGCCGGAGAATAGCAAGCCCGTGCGACGCCCGTCACGAATTTTCGCGCCGCTCCACCACACCCCGCACGTACGCCGCCTGCCCCGCGTGCTGGTTGTCCTCCGCGATCACGCTCACCAGCCGTACGCCCAGCGTGACCGGCGGGTCCCAGGCCTCGTCCACGACGCGGTCGAGGTCGGCGTTCGTCAGGGTCCCGAGGTGCTCCAGGCTCCGTGCGTGCACGGCGTCGTAGTAGCCGAGCAGCAGCTCCGCCGGGGCGCGGACGGCGGCGACCTGGCTGCTGGAGTGGCCGTAGCCGGTGGCGCGCGCGGCGAAGGGCAGCCCGAACCGGTCCTTCCAACCGTCGGCCGTCCATACCTGCGCGGTGTCGAAGACGCCCGCGACGTGGTCGTCCTGGATCCGGGTGAGGTGCCAGACCAGCCAGGCGATCGAGTTCGCGTCCTCGTCGATCCTGGCGGTCAACTCGTCCTCGGTCAGCCCCTCGACGGCCCCGTGCACGGCTTCCTGGACGCGGCCGAACGCGTCCACGAGCAGGTCGGCACTCCTCATGTCACCCAACTCCTCGTCCGGCTCGCCACTCCGCCACGACCGCATCCACGTCGAACGGCTTCAGGTTCAGCGGCGGGCCCGGGGGCGGGCGCAGGAGGGCCTCCGCGATCCGGGTGTTGATCTCGCCCAGGATCCGTCGCACCTGCGTCTCCGAGACGGCCTCGTCGACCGCCTCCCGCGCGTCCTCGGCATCCTTGCGGAGCGCCAGCGCGGGTGGGAGGACCGACGCGCCCTCGCGGTGCATCTTCTGCTTGATCCACCACAGCTCGTCGTACGGCGCGGTGTCGTCGGCCAGGGGTCTGCCGAAGCCGGCCAGCTTCCGGAACTCGCCGCGTTCCGCGGCCTCGCGGATCTGCTTGTCCACGAACGACTCGAAGCTGACACCGGGCGGCTTGCGTTCGGTCATACGTCCACAGTAGGTGGCGTCCACACCGATGGGCAGGAGTGGAAAGGCAGGAGCCCCGCTCGTGCCCGAAGGCACGGAGCGGGGCTCCTTGGGTACTTCTCTAGCCGTGCGCGATCGCCGACCCGGGCAACTTAGGCCGGGGTGACGTTCTCCGCCTGCGGGCCCTTCGGGCCCTGGGTGACGTCGAAGTTCACGACCTGGTTCTCCTCGAGGGAGCGGAACCCGGACGCGTTGATCGCGGAGTAGTGGACGAAGACATCCGGGCCGCCGCCGTCCTGGGCGATGAAGCCGAAGCCCTTTTCAGCGTTGAACCACTTGACGGTTCCGGTAGCCATAAGCCCTCCTTGGGCCAAAGGGTTGCCCTGCTCCAGAACCTGCAAACAAGTCTGAAAACTACAAAAGCCTGCGGGTCACATGCTCCGCAGGCTCTGTACTGCAAGGGAAACCAAACTGCAACTTGCGATGAGCGTAGCACGCAGGGTCTGCGACGCACTAGAGGGAAAGATCACTTCACCCACACGTTTGACGACCTTCTGACGTGCTGACGTTCGGAGCCCTGACGTGCTGACGTTCGGCGCCACGCGCGCCCCGGCGATGTCCACCGTCCGAGACGGGTCTAGCCTCGCGATGTGGACAATGCAACCGACGACCACCAGCGCAGCCGGCCCCGCGTCGGACACATCCAGTTCCTGAACTGCCTGCCCCTCTACTGGGGCCTGGCCCGCACGGGAACGCTCCTCGATCTGGAGCTGACCAAGGACACCCCCGAGAAGCTCAGCGAGCGGCTCGTGGCCGGCGACCTCGACATCGGGCCCATCACCCTCGTCGAGTACCTCCGCAACGCCGACGACCTCGTCGCCCTGCCCGACATCGCCGTGGGCTGCGACGGCCCGGTGATGTCCTGCGTGATCGTCTCCCAGCGCCCGCTGGACCGGCTCGACGGTGCGCGGGTGGCCCTCGGCTCCACGTCCCGTACCTCTGTACGGCTCGCCCAGCTGCTGCTCGCCGAGCAGTACGGCGTACGGCCCGACTACTTCACGTGCCCGCCCGACCTCGGGCTGATGATGCAGGAGGCCGACGCGGCTGTGCTCATCGGCGACGCCGCCCTGCGGGCCTCGCTGCACGACGCGCCGCGCCTCGGGCTGCAGGTCCATGACCTGGGTCTGATGTGGAAGGACTGGACGGGCCTGCCGTTCGTCTTCGCGGTGTGGGCGGCGCGCAAGGACTTCCTGGCCCGCGAGCCGGAGACCGTGCGTGAGGTCCACGAGGCGTTCCTCGCCTCGCGGGACCTGTCGCTCGTGGAGGTCGCCAAGGTCGCGGAGCAGGCGGCGCGCTGGGAGTCCTTCGACGCCGAGCTGCTGGAGCGGTATTTCCGGACGCTGGACTTCCGGTTCGGCCCCGAGCAGCTGGCGGGGGTGCGCGAGTTCGCCCGCAGGACCGGTCCGACGACCGGCTTCCCCGCGGACGTACGGGTGGAGCTGTTCGCCGCCCACCGCGGCTGACGCGTCAGGGGGACGGGACCGGGCCCTGCATCTGCTCGCTGATCCAGGCGATCGAACCGTCCCCCATGCCCCGGACGTAGGTCTTCGCGTTGTGCTCGCCGTCCTGGATGACCTGGAGGCGGGTCTTCACCGGGCCCTTCGTGTAGTCCTTCACGAACTTCTTCAGGTTGCCGAGGCCGGACTCCTTGGTTCCGATCTGGAACGCGAGGTAGACCCGGTTCCGCTCCGTGTCCGGCTTCGTGCCGAGCGCCTTCGCCAGCTTCTCCGGGTTGTTCGCCTGGCGCGCCGCCTCGTGCCCCACCCACAGCGGCGAGTCGGGCACGGTGTCGGGACCGGAGGCGATCACGGCCTTGAACCGGTCGGGGCGCTGGAGCACGGCCTTGAGCCCGGCGAAGCCGCCCGAGGACGAGCCCATGAATGCCCAGCCGTCCCTGGACGCGAAGGTGCGGAAATTCGCCCGGACGAAATCGGGGACGTCCTCGGTGAGCCAGGTGCCCATTTTCGGCTGCCCCGGAATATCACTTCCGTCGTAGTAGTACTTGTCGTCCGGGTTGAGGACAGGCATCACCACAATGAACGGCAGGCTCTTTCCCTCCTGCGACCACGTGCTGATGCTCGACTGGAGTTTGAGGTCCGTGCCCATCCAGTAATTCATCGGGTAGCCGTTTCCGCCCGGCAGTGCCACGAGGACCGGGAAGCCGCTCTTCGCGTACGCGGGGTCGAAATACTGCTTCGGCGCCCACACCCACACCTTGCCGGTGAAGCCGGACTTCGCGCCGGCCAGCGTGGTGACGCCGATCTTGGTGCCGTCCTCCAGGGTGTTGGCCGTCGTGAAACTCGCCTTGGGGCCGGTGGGGAGAACCGTTTCGGGGCCGCCCGTCCCCTTCCCCGGGCCGGCGCCCCGGCCCGCGCCCTGTCCTGGATCCGTCGCCTGCCGGGTCGTGCTCGTGTCGCCCGTCGGGGTGTCGAACGTGAGTGGCGCGCCCTCGTCCGAGCAGCCGGTCGCCAGTGCGGCCGCGGTGCCGAGAGCGAGGGCGGTGGCGAGGAACCTGGGGAGGCGGTTCATGGGGCGACTCCGGATGTTTCGGACACGAAGGTCGATTACGGATGGGGCTACGGAAGGGAGGAGTGGCGTGGTGGGCGATCGGTTGGCTGGGTACGGTTCCGAATCGTGGTGATCCGGCCCACGGTTCGCGCGGTGCGCGCCACGACCGGGCCCTGACGGACGACGATCGGCTCAGGACCGGCTCAGGACCGGCTCGGAACCGGCTCAGGACCGGCCCACGACCGGGGCCATCAAGGGGGAGACATGCAGCCGCTCGACGCGGGGGAACCCAGGACCATCGGCGCGTACCGGATCCTCGGCCGGCTCGGAGCCGGCGGGATGGGGCGCGTCTACCTGGCCCGTACGGCAGGCGGCCGGACCGTCGCCGTCAAGATCGTGCATCCGCACTTCGCCCTGGACGAGCAGTTCCGGGAGCGGTTCCGGCGCGAGGTGGCCGCCGCGCGCCGGGTCGGCGGCCGGTGGACGGCGCCCGTCCTGGACGCGGACCCCGACGCGCAGGTCCCGTGGGTGGCGACCGGGTACGTCGCGGGGCCGACGCTCACCCGCGCCGTGGAGGCGGCCGGGCCGCTCCCCGAGCACACGGTACGGGCGCTTGGCGCCGGTCTCGCCGAGGCGCTGGCGGGCGTGCACGGGCTCGGCCTGGTCCACCGGGACGTGAAGCCGTCCAACGTGCTGGCCACCGTGGAGGGCCCCCGCCTGATCGACTTCGGCATCGCCCGGGCCACGGACGGCACCGCCTCGCTCACGGCGAGCGGGGTCTCGGTCGGCTCACCCGGCTACATGGCGCCCGAACAGATCCTCGGGCACGGCGCGACCGGCGCGTCCGACGTCTTCTCGCTCGGCGCCGTCCTGGCGTTCGCGGCGAACGGGGCCCCGCCCTTCCCCGGCGACACCTCGGCGGCCCTGCTCTACAAGGTGGTCCACGAGGAGCCCGACCTCGGCGCGCTCACGGGGGAGCTGCGCGAGCTGGTGACGGCCTGTCTCGCGAAGGCCCCGGCCGACCGCCCGACCCCGGCCGCCCTCGCCGCGGCGCTCGCCCCGGCCGGAGCGGCCGCCCTCGTCGCCTCCGGCTGGCTGCCGCCCCGCGTCCTGGAGGAGATCAGCCGGACCGCCGTACGCCTCCTCGACATCGACGCGGCCTCCGACGCGCCGCTCGGCGGCCCCGACCACGCCTCGGGCCCCGTGCCCTTCACGGCCCCGTCCATCGAGGGGGGCGCGGCCGGTCCGTCGTCGGGCGTCTTCGGCCCTCCGACGACCCCGCCCCCGCACCACGGCGTGTACGGACCCCCACCGGTCACACCTGCCACACCCGCCCCAGCGGCTGCTCCCACCGCGGAGAACGGCTCCGCGGCCACCGCCCCCGGCGAGCGGCGAGCGACCTTCGCCGTGGCGGGACGGCGGGTGAGCTGCACGCTCGCGCTCGCCGTCGCGGGAGCGCTCGCGGCCGTGACGCTGAGCGCCGGATTCCTCTACGACCTGCTGCCCGGCGGCACCCGGGGTGACGACGCGGGCAGGAACGGCGGGACCGGGAACACGTCGAAGCCGCCGGCCGCCACGGAACCGACCACCGAGGCCGCCACGCCCTCCACCACCCCGACGCAGAGCCGCACCCCCCGGCCCACCCCCACGGACACGGCCCCCGTCGCCGCCGTCCCGGCCGCCTTCCTCGGCACCTGGACCGGACCCACGACCGAGCGCAACGGCTCCCCGCACGGCGACTTCACCGCCGTCGTGACCAAGGGCAGCACGGGCGAGGACGTCGTCCGCACCACCCACACCATCAGCCTCCTCGGCACCACCGTGAGCTGTCACGGCATCGGCAGGCTCAGCTCCGCCACCGCCACCGGCCTCACGATCGCCGACCGCACCGACCCCGACCGCCCGAGCACCGCGGGACTCTGCACCACCGGCACCTCCTCCTTCACGCTCACCCTCAACGCCGACGGGACGCTGGCCTACCGCTCCGACGAAGAGGCCGCGGGCCGCCCGACCGGCACCCTGCGGAAGTCCTGAGAAGCGCTGGCGTAGGCTGGTTCGGCCCGTCAAGACCCCTCTTGAAGGGCCCAGAACTCCTCCGAAAAGGACGCACCCGGTGACCGAGAAGGCCGACCTCCAGTCCGTGCTCGACCGTGCCGCCGAGGGTGGCCGGATCACCCCCGAGGAGGCGCTCGACCTCTACCGCTCCGCGCCGCTGCACGCGCTGGGCGCGGCGGCCGACGCGGTGCGCCGCCGCCGGTACGCGGGGACCGAGCACATCGCCACGTACATCATCGAGCGGAACATCAACTACACGAACGTCTGCGTGACGGCGTGCAAGTTCTGCGCCTTCTACGCGCCGCCCAAGGACACCGCCAAGGGCTGGACCCGCGACCTCGAGGACATCCTGCGCCGCTGCGCGGAGACCGTGGAACTCGGCGGCACGCAGATCATGTTCCAGGGCGGGCACCACCCGGACTACGGCGTCGAGTACTACGAGAAGCACTTCGCGGCCATCAAGAAGGACTTCCCGCAGCTGGTCATCCACTCCCTCGGCGCCTCCGAGGTCGAGCACATGGCCCGGATCTCCGGCGTCTCCGTCGAGGAGGCCATCACCCGGATCCACGCCGCCGGTCTCGACTCCTTCGCCGGCGCCGGCGCCGAGCTGCTCCCCGAGCGCCCGCGCAAGGCGATCGCCCCGCTCAAGGAGAGCGGCGAGCGGTGGCTGGAGATCATGGAGATCGCGCACAAGCTGGGCGTCGAGTCCACGTCCACGATGCTGATGGGCACCGGCGAGACCAACGCCGAGCGGATCGAGCACCTGCGGATGATCCGTGACGTGCAGGACCGGACGGGCGGCTTCCGGGCCTTCATCCCCTACACGTACCAACCGCAGAACAACAAGCTGCGCGGCCAGACGCAGGCCACGCTCTTCGAGTACCTGCGGATGATCGCGATCGCCCGGCTCTTCCTCGACAACGTGGCCCACATCCAGGGCTCGTGGCTGACCACGGGCAAGGAGATCGGCCAGCTGACCCTGCACTACGGCGCGGACGACCTCGGCTCGATCATGCTGGAGGAGAACGTCGTCTCCTCGGCGGGCGCCAAGCACCGCTCCAACCTGCGCGAGATGATCGACATGATCCGCACGGCGGACCGCGTCCCGGCGCAGCGCTCCACGACGTACGAGCACCTCGTCGTCCACGACGACCCGGCGAACGACCCGGTCGACGAGCGGGTCGCCTCGCACATCTCCTCCACCGCCATCGCGGGCGGCACGGCCCACCCGGAGCTGAAGCTCCTGGACGCCAACTGAGGCCGCCGTGCTGACGATCCACGTCGCCGAGGCGTCGCCCGAGACCGCCGTCCTGGTCGACGGCGCGCGCCTCGGCGCCGTCGGCCCGTTCGAGGAGCTGGCCGCCGTACGCCCCGAGGCACGGGTGCGGCGCTGGCCCGGCATCCTCACCCCCGGGCTGCTCAACCCGTACGCACCCGAGCTGCTCGAAGCCACGTACCACCCGGACCCGCGCGAGGCCGAGGAGTTCGGCACCGCGCCGGTCACCGGCGCCCGCGCGCTGGAGATCTTCCGCGCCGACCCCTCCCGCAGGGGGGCCTCCGCGCGCCGCGGCGTGCAGCGGATGCTGGCGCACGGGACGGTCGCCGTCGCC
>NZ_JBEZNQ010000005.1:0-33701 GCF_040653315.1 Streptomyces sp. NPDC047981
ATCGAGCCGGCCCGGCCGCGTCCGCGCCGAACCGCCCGGGCCGCACCCCGCGCCGTACGCACCACCAGGCCGCCGACCGCCGTAGCGCGCGGCCGCATGAGCCCGGCGTCCGTGCGCCCGCCGGCCGACCGCGTCCGCGGCGGCATCGAGCCGCCTCGTGCGCGAACACCCTCGCCACTCCCGCCGTCCGTACAAGAAGGTCCCATGCCGCACCGAACACCGCCGTCCCCGACGGCCGCTCAGGAAGACGAGTTCGACATGTACGGCGTCCAGATGCCCCTCGGAGGCTGGACGTATGCCCTCGACGACACACCCGTGGTCTACGGGTCCGGCTGGTACCCCTTCCACCGACACGTGCAGCGGACCGAGCCGCACCCCGCCGCGCCCCTCCTGACCCGCTCGGCCAGCACCGGGCGAACCGTGCCCACGAGCGTGCGCATCTCACCGGACACCGAATTCCGGTCGTGGCGCAACGAGTACACCGTGCTCCGCCCCTACGACCACCGGGTCCACGCACACCTGACGCTGTTCGTCGAACCGCGCGGTGCCGGCGCGATGATCCGCCGTGTCACCGCCGAGATCGACCTCCGCGCCTCCCGCGTCACCGTCCCAGCGCAGTGCCCCGTCCACCTCCGAGAGCAAGCCGAGGTCAAGGCGCAGCGAGCGATGGCCCTCCTCCTCGCAGCGCGCGCGGAACGACGTCACGGCCGCCCGGCTCCGGCAGCCGTACTCCACCCCGGTCTGCGCCACCGCAGCCCCCGCTACCCCGACACGGTCGAGGCCCCACGGCTCGCGGCCGCCGCCACCACTCAGGAGACATGGTGATCGTCTACGTCCGCTTCCGACCCAACGACCGCGCCGAGTACGGGCCGCTGGAAGTCATCTCCTCGCTCGGGGTCGCCCAGGGCGAGCTGTCCCGCAGGGCCCGTGATGGGCAGGGCACCATCAACACCGCCACCACCGTTCTCACGGTCGCGAAGGAGCGGAACGCGACGATCTACCAGGCACTCCGGAGTTTGTGGTCGCTGAAGCGCGAGGCCCTGGACGACTGCGACGGCACGGCGTCGATGCTCGTGTGGGAGCCCGGCCCGAACGGCGCCCCGCCGCCCGAGGACGCCGACCCGGCCGAGCGCTGGACCGTGCGCGGGCCGGCGTGCGTGGTCGAGCGTGAGCCGGTGCGCGGCAGGATCCAGGCGAAGCGAGGACTGTGAGTCGGCTGCCTGCCGGCGCTCCCAGTGCCCGTAGATGAGGCGGCGCCTCTCGTGGGGCCGCTTTCACTTCTGGCACCCCTGTGACGTACCCGGGGCTGCCCACGCCCCAACGCAACGGTCAATCAAGACGGTCGCCCGCGCGGCGGCCGGGAACGGACACCTCATGCCCGAGCGGGCCATCCTCGACTGGCTCGGACCGGACGGCCGGACCGAAGCACGGATCTATTCGCGTTGGGGACCCCCGACGCACCAGATCCCCGCCCTCGCCGACTACGTGGCCACTCTCGCGCGGCCCGAGCAGATCACCCTGGCCGGATACCGGGCATGGGTCCACGCCGGGGCGCCCCACCTCGTCACCGCCGTCGTCCCGCCGTCCGTACCGGAGCGCCCCGGCCACCCCGACTACCGGTACACCGTTCGTACGAACCCGTTCCGCGTCACCGTACGGGGCCAGCGCGAGGGCGCCTGGGCCGACCTCGCTTCGGCCGACTCCCCCGGCGACCTCTTCGCCGCTGCCGCGCGCATCCTTTCCGAACAGGCCCTCCGCATCCGATCCCTCGCGGAAGCCCTCCCCCTCTCGCCGTTCGCCGCCTACCTCGGAAGCCCCGACTCGCTGGAGGCCGCCGCGATCCGGCACGAGGCCAACGCCGCCGCCGCCGGCTGGTGGCCCGACGAGCATGACCTCCCGGTGGCGTCGCTTGACCCGACCACCCAGAATAGGTAATTTAGTAAACGTCGGAGACGGGAGGGCAAGCCCGGCCCCGGCCACCACGACCACCCGAACAGGAACAGATCATGACCACCACACTGGACCTCCAGCACGACAGCGCCACCACACACGTGCTGCACCAGACCCGCACCACCGCACCCGCCATCGCCGAGGCCATCGGACACGTCAGCCCCTGCACCCACCTGCCCGCGTGGCACAGCGCACCGATCACGCTTCCCGCCGATCTCCGTGAGCACCAGGAGCACGCTCGACGCTTCCGCACCGAACTCACCGAGACCGCATGCACCTGCCTCCACGGCCTCCCCGAACAGCTCCTCGCTGACCTGGCCCGCCGCTGGGCCGACGTGCTCGACGCCGGAGTCTGGTACGGGCAGTCCGCGCACCGATCCTCACCGGAGGTCCGCGACCACAGCCGTCGCGAGTTCGATCGAGCCCTACGCGACATCCGAGCCCTCGCCGACTGGATCACCAGCGGCACCGCCGCACACACCGCCCGAGGAGCGTGGTGAAACAGCCATAGCCACCCGTACGAGCAACCGCACCGAACGCCGTGCCACACACCACCACGGCGCCTCGGCCGACGACGGACACGACCCTCTCGTCCCCACAAGCGAGAGCGCCGCCCCGTCGTCGGCCTCTTGGCGTCCCCCAAGCCGCCGAGCGCCGGCCACCACCAGGAGCACCAGCCCATGAAACCGATCAACGAAGTGCGCACAGCCTTCGCCAAACTCCCTCCGAAGATCACCAACAAGCAGATCGCTGACGCGACCGGCCTCACCCTCCACGGCGTCCGGAACTGGGTGTACGACAAGGAGCTGTTCGCCGACTTCCCTCCCGAGCTCCCCGAAACCGGACCCCGCGGCGTCAAGTTCCGCGACCGCGACCTCGTCCTGACCTGGATCGTCGACAGGTTCGGCGGAGAGGACACCGCCTCTGGCCCCCGCGACGTCGCGGAGGCAGCGCGTCGCGCTCGTCCCCGCCGCGCGAAGATGGACAGCAAGGACCTCGCGCGCACCCTCGGGATCAGCGTCCGCGGCGTGAACTACTACGCCAGCGCCTACAGCGCGGAGAAGACCGACACCCCCTTCCCCGAGCCGGACGAGAACGGCGAACGGGACTGGCCGGCCGTTCGCGAGTGGATCCTGCAGAACGCCGAGCGGGAGCGGAAGCCGTCCAAGACCTCCACCCGCGATGCCCGCGGTCTCACCACGAGGGAGCAGGAGGTACTCGAGCTGGTGCAGGGCGCCGAGAAGGCCGGCACCACCGTCACGCCGGCCTGGCTCGCCGAACAGCTCGGCCTCAAGACGACCGACTCCGCCAACCGGCTCCTGCGGGCAATCGAACCCCACCGCGGCCAGGCCGCCGACAGGCTCCGACCGACCGCCCTAGCCGAAGCCGTCGGCACCACCACCGACATGCTGAAGTACTACGCCAAGACGTACGGCAACGACCCGGACGACCCGTTCCCGGCGAAGGACTCCAACAGCGCCCGAAGCGTCACCGAGGTGAAGGAGTGGATCGAGCGGCGTGAGAGGGCCGCCAAGGCCGGCCGCCGGTCCTAGCCCGTACGACCCGGTGAACAGCAGACGGCCCTCCTCGCCGCGCAGGTGCGCGGCGAGGAGGGCCGTCCCGTGTTGAACTACGCGGCCGGCACCTCGGCCGTCGGCACCACGTCGCTCGCGGCCGCGGAGCTGGTGACCGCGGCAGCCCCACCCGCCGCCGGGCCGTCCTCCGTAACCGCGCCTTCGGCTGCGCCAGCCTGGGCATCAGCAGCACCCTTCGCTCCATCCGTACCGTCAGATGCTTCTGCCGCCTCGTCCTCGTCCTCCTGGTTCAGGAAGCGACGTATCTCCCGAAGCGACAGGCCGAGCTCATCAGCGGCGCTCTGCTGGCTGCCGAACACGTCGACGGCTTCGACGATGGTCTTCGCCATCTCCTTCTCGACGGTGGCCGCCTCGTCCGCCGCGTCCTTCTCGATCGCAGCGATCTTCCGTTCCTTCTCGTCCTGGATGGTGGCCAGCTTCTTCTCGTGCTTCTCGACCGCATCCAGGACCTTCAGCTGCCGCCTCTGCTTGTCCCGGAGCCTCTGCTTCCGGGACAGCACCGATTCGTTGTTACGTGAAGTCATGCCGGGATCTTAGGCAGACGCCCAGACCACAGGTAAGGCCGGACCCCGCCCCCGACCTGCGGCGATGCTCACACTCGACCGAGAGCAGGCAGACGGGCCGTCGCGCCTGCCTCCGTTTCCGCCGCCCCGAAGAGTCGTTGAGCAGCGAGCCGCAGAAGCTGACTGCCACGTGAAGGAGCGACCGGAATGACGGACCCTGTGCTCTACGCCGTCGAGTACGACCCCAGACCCGTACCGCTGCCCTGCCTGAAGTGCGGTGTGCTGGTCGAGCACAGCAGCGAACCGTTGATCTTCGCCTACCCTGCCCACGGCCCGAGCGGTGTCCTGTGCGAACCATGTCGCGATCGAGCACCTGAACCGGTGAAGACCTACTACCTTGCCACGCTGGCCGGCAACATCACCCTCGCCGCACAGGTGTGCAACCTCATGGGCGTCGAAGCAGGTCCCGGAGCGGCGGCCACAGCCATCCCCGTGCCGGTCCCGCCCATGGGCCTTGACGAGGCCCTGCGGCGCGCCGCCGAGACGCCGGAGGTTCGAGCAGCCCTTGAGCAGCGGGAGAAGGCACGGAAGGCCGCCTCCGCCTACCTAGTGCCGGCCAGCTGAGCCGCAGTGGCGCGTACGGCGGCGTCAGGTCAGGGGCGCCCTGCACCGCCGCGGAGCTTCCGCAGGAGGTCGCTCAGTAGCTCGGCGTCTGCCGCGTCCATCAGCGTGATCACCGCGGTACCGCGTAGTGCGGAGGCGACGGCGCGGAGGTCCTCGTCGCTGTAGTCAGAGGCGACGGTGAGCAGGTCCCTGTCGCTGTAGTCGCTCATGCGCAGGCCCAGATCGTTCATCCGCTCAACCAGCGTGCGGAACGTGCCCGCAGTATCGACAGCTTGGCGGGTCAGGTCAGCAAGAGCGTCGTTCCGGTTCGCCATATCTCCAGGATGGACTGGGCGAGGATTGCCGTCAGCGGGACGTCTCGGGCACTGCGCGGACGAGGGGGGCGGGGTCACCCATGGGCATGGTCGATTTCGGCGAGGGCGGCGCGGGCTTGCTCGACGTCGAGGAGTAGCGCGAACTCTTCGAACGACACCGCCATCACCTCGTCCGGGGCGGGCTGCTGGCCCTCGGGCGTCCGGCGTACGGCCAGTTGCGCGGCGCCGCGAGCCACCATCTGCTCACGGGCCGCGTCATCCAGGGTGTCGTCATTGAGCGCGGCCAGGACCTGCCGCCACAGCGTCACCGCTCGCGCCCGCTGCGAGGCGAGGGCACTGCGGTGTCGGCGCGGCAGCGTGGTGCTCCTCGTCGTCACCGGGCCAGCGGCCGAAAGGGCCGTCGGGCTGCTCAGGCGTGGCGCCCAGGACGCCGGGACCCTTGGTTCGGTGCGGCGGCAGCAGAATCACGTCGGCCACCCTACGCGGCCGCCAGCAGTCGGTGGAGGCCGAGGCCCTCCTCCCGCCACTGCGGACCTGGTCATGCGACATCGTCGGCCTGCTCTCCGACAACGTCGCCTACAAGCTCCGAATGCTCCCTGACCGCCACCAGCCACTGACACGCACTGTGCCTCACGCTGACGCAACTCTGCGTTCCGCAGATGCTCTGACCTGCACCGACGCTCGTCATCGAGATCTGTGCCAGATCATCCAGCCACACCATGTGCATTACCTTTGGCATATGCGGCCCGATCAAATACGATCACCGTCATGAACGACTCGATCACGCTCTCCCCGGCCCCGCGCCTGAGCGTGTCGAGAGGACGGCGCGGACGCCCTTGCTGACGATCCATCCCGTCAGCGCCGGCACCGGTATCGACTACCTCCTCAGCACCGTCGCGAGCGACGACCGGACCCTCGGCGTCAAGGAGAACGCGGACCACTGGGCCGCCGGGGCCGACACCCCTGGAACCTGGATCGGCCTTGGTGCCGATGCCCTCGGCCTCTCCGGTGAGGTCTCCCAGGAGCACGCGGACGCCCTGTTCAAGTTCGGCGAAGACCCGATCACCGGTGAAGCCCTGGGGCGCCGGTGGCGCCAGTACAGGACCGTCGAACAGCGATACGCCGAGCGGCTTCGCCTGGAGCCCCAGGCATCCGCCGCCCGCAAGAAAGAGCTCCGGGACCAGGTCGAGCGCGAGGGCGAGCGCTCGGCTCGCGCCGGCTGGGAGATGGTCGTCGCCCCCGTCAAGTCCTTCGCCGTGGCGTACGCCCTGGCGGACAACGAGGGACGGGGGAAGCTGCTCCAGATCGAGGAGCGGGCCTTCCTGAAGATGTGGAACCGCATCGAAGCCGACGCCGCCTACGCGCGCATCGGAGCCAACGGCGTGGCCCAGATACCCACCGACGGACTGACCGCAGCCATCTTCGTCCACCGCTCCAGCCGTGCTGGTGATCCTGCCTTCCACCGGCACATCGCCATCAGCTCGAAGGTCTTCGCCGACGGCAAGTGGCTCGCCCTCGACGCCCGTCCCCTTCACCGTCAGCGCGTCACCTTCGGCGAGATCTACGCCGCCGAGCTCGAACGCGGCATGGCACAGGACCTCGGGATCACCGCCGTCGAACGTGAGGACAGCCTCAGCTTCGACAAGCGCCCGGTCCGCGAGTTCCGAGGCATCGGCAAGGAACTGATCAGCGAGTTCTCCACTCGACGGAAGCAGACCGAGCGCCACCTGCGGACACTGATGTCCACGTTCCGGCAGCGCGAAGGCCGGGAGCCGAACCGTGCCGAGGCGTACCAGCTCGCCCAGGCAGCCGCCCTCACCCAGCGTCCTGACAAGGAACTACGGAGCCGCGAGGACGAACGCGCCCACTGGCGCGAACGGGCCCGCCGCCGGGGGCTCCGCCGTCCCGAGCAGGTCCTCGCTCTCGGCCGCGAGGAGTCCGACCGTGCCAGCCGGCGAGCTACCGATACCCCGGAGGCCCACGCCCTGGAGGCGCGTCGGGTGACCCGCCTCGAGGACATCCCCGCCGCCGCAGTGAGAGTCCTCGAACAGCAACGCGAGACCTGGACCCGACCCAACGCCGAGGCCGAGGTCGTACGTCAGCTCGTCTCCAGCGGACTGCACATCACCCTCGAAGGCCGCTTCGAGGAAGCCGTTCAGCAGCTCACGACCGCCACGCTCTCCCCCGAGCACTGCGAACTCGTGGACATGCCCGAACTGCTGCCCGTCCCCGCCGCCTACCGGCGCGCGGACGGCACCTCCCTCTTCCACGACGCCGGCTGCACGCGCTTCACCTCCCACCACATCAAGGCAGCGGAACGAGCCGTCGTGCAGGCCGCAAAGGCCCCGGCCGCCGTGCGCCGCCTGACCCACGCGCAGATATCCGCCGCGCTGCACGCCGGCCACGAGCAGCGCGGGTTCACCCCCAGCGAGGAACAGCTCGCGATCGTCCACGGCGTGTTCACCGGCGACCGCCGAGTCCAGGCGATCATCGGCCGAGCCGGCGCGGGCAAGACCACGATCATGGCCCTGATCCGCGAAGTGGGCGACGCCTACGGCATCCCGGTCATCGGCATGTCCAACGGACAGATCCAGGCGGATGTCCTCGCGGAGGAAGCCGCCATCCGTACGGAGAACATCCGACGATGGCTCACGATGAGCGAGCTGGTCTCCCCCGGCGCGCGGAACTGGAGCCTGCCTGCCGGGGCCATCGTCATCGTGGACGAGGCGGGCCAGGCGGCCTCGACCGACATGGCCAGCCTCCTTCACCAGGTGACGGCCGCAGGGGGCCGACTCCTCCCCGTCGGTGACCCGCTCCAGCTGGGTGCACCTGGGACCGGTGGCCTTCTCGCCCAGATCGAGGAAGACGCGGGTGCGCTCTACCTGACCGAGGTCCGGCGCTTCCGCGACCACGACGGCAAGCTTCGGACCTGGGAGATCGAGGCATCGAAGGCTCTCGCCGAGGGCGACTCCACCAGCTCCTTCGAGGCGTACCACTCCCGAGGCCGCATCCACTTCGGCAGCGCCGACGCCATGGCTGCCGAAGCGTACGAGGCATGGCTCAGGGACACCAAGGACGGCCTCGTCTCCATCCTCATCGCACCCGACAACGCGACCGCCTCGGCCCTGTCCGCCCGCGCCCGTGACGATCGAGTCAGCGCCGGCCTCGTCGACTCGGCCAGGACCATCCGCCTGCGCGACGGGAACGAGCTCGGCGCCGGCGACCGAATCGTCACCCGAGCCATCGACCGCCGAATCCGCGTCCGCGGCGGCCGCGGATACGTCCGCAACGGCGACCTCTGGACCGTCACCAAGGTCCGTCGCGACGGCAGCCTCGTCGTACGCTCCGACCAGTCCAAGGCCAACGCCGTGCTGCCAGCCGCGTACGTTGAGCAGTCCGTCGAGCTCGGCTACGCCATCACCAAGGACCGTGCACAGGGCATCACCACGGACACCGCGCACGCCCTCTTCTCGGCCGGGATGACGCGCAACGCCGCGTACCCCTCAGCGACGCGCGGCAAGTACGAGAACCACATCTACCTCGTGGTCACGCCGGAGATCGAGCCGATCGTCGGTGCCCCGGACCCGGTGCGGACCGCCCGCCAGGCCTGGGCTCAGATCGTCGGCAGGGACGGTACGACCCGCTCGGCCACGGTGGCACAGCGCGAATCCCTCGACGCCGCCGAAGCCCTTCACACCCTGGTCCCCCGGCTGCGGTTCACCCTCGACGACATCGTGGGCGAACAGCTCCTCCGTGAAATCGGGGACCGAATCCCGATGGCCCAGGCCATCGTCACGGCCGAGGCCTGGCCCGCGCTTCGGGACGTCCTCACCCGGATCGAGGCCGGCGGTGAGGATCCGGTCGCCGCGCTTCAGCGCGCCATCCCCACGCGCGGCTTCAGCGACGCGGACGACGTCGCCGCGGTCCTCCACTGGCGTCTGCACACCGATGACCGGGTCCTGCACGCCCTCGACCAGGCGGAGCACCAGACCGGCGCCCTGGGGACGGGGGCCGATCTCCTCGCCCGCCTCCACCTCGTCGTGCCGGCGAGCCGCGAAGACGAGAAGGCCGAGTACGCCCACGCCCTCGCCGAGGCCATCGCGGCCCGCGCGGAGGAGTTGGCCACCACCGCTGCCGAGGAGGCGACCCTCGGCCAGAGCTGGGCAGCCGCCTACGGACGACAGCCCGAGGACCCCGAGGAGGCTCGCCTCTGGCGCTCCCGATTGGCATCCGCCGCCGCGTACCGCGACCTCACCCAGCTCGTTGGCGACGAGCCGCTCGGTCCTGCCCCCGCGCCTGGCCCCGATCACCTCCGCCGTATCTGGAGAGACGCCCAGCCCACCCTGGAGGAGGCCGTGTCCAGCGCCCGGGTGCTCGCCGCCGCCGACGCGGGTGCCCGCTGGCTGGACGCCCTCGGTCCCGTCCCCCTCGACAGCGACCCGCGTCGAGAACTCTGGATCCAGGCAGCCACTGCGATCGACCTGTACCGCGAACGGTGGGACTACGGCCGCGAGGACCTGTCCCTGGGGAGTCGGCCCGCCGACCCCGTACAGGCCCTCGACTACGACCTGGCCCATGCCGCCGTCGACCGCTTCCGCCAGGCGACGCCTCCCTCCGGCACTCCGGAGGAGGACGACCGGGCGCGCCTCCAGGAAGTTGTCCGGCGCGGGGAACTCGGCGCGATCCGGGCGCGGGAGGCCGCGCGTGCCGCTGACGAGGCACACGAGGCAAGGCGCTCCGCCGAGGCGTCCGAGCAGGCCGCAGAGGACATCCGCAACCGTGCTGCGGCCACGCGAAAGGCCATGGAGGACCCGCAGCGGCGCGACGAGCGTGACGCCCTGCACGCGCGGCACGAACGACTCGCGGAACTCGCGGAGCGTGCCGCCGAGGTCGCCAGCGCATCCCGAGCCTGGGCGCAGGAGGCTGAGGATGCCGCCCGCCGCCGAGGTGCGGAGGGCCTGGAGGCGCGTGCCGCTGCGCAGGCAGGACGGGACGCCGAGCGCGCACTGGATGCGCTTGGCCGGGAACCTGAGCCGGCCCCCGCAGGCTGGCGACAGCGACCGTTCGGTGCCCTCACGGGGAGCGCCCTGCGGACAGCGGAGTCCTCCGCGTTGTCCCGAGCACGTCTTGCCGACACGGAAGCCGAAGCAGCGTTCGCTCGCGCGGATCAGCTCGCCGCGGACGCGGCGCCCGGTGGCCGGATCGACGTCGAGACGGCTGCACAGGCGCGGCGCGTGGCGGCCATCCTCGACCTGCGTCAGGCACAGGAACAGCTGGCTGTGGCCGAGTCGGACCATGCTGCTGCAAGGGACCGCCTCGTCACCGTGACGGCTCAGTTGGAGGAGACCGGACGCTTCGGGCGTCCCCTCCTGCGCGGCGACAACCGACGCGCCATCGAGGAGCAACGGGCTCAAGCTGTTGAAGATCTCGCCGACGCCGAGCGGCGTAGGACCGCCTGGCGCGAGGAGATCGAGACGGCCGCGCCCGTTGCCGGCGAGCCCAGCGAGCACGACCAGTTCCTGGAGCAGTGGGAACAGCTCGGCGGCACCGAGGAGGCCGTGGCCGCCAAGGAGAAGGAGATCGCCGCAGCGGACTCCACCCGCGCCCGGACCACCGGCGACCGGATGCGCCGCCGAGCCGAGGCGCAGCGGCAGCGTGCCCTCGAACTCCGCAAGGAGGTCGCCGTACGGGCCACGATGGACCCCCAACTGCGACGGGCAGAAGAGACTGAGCGTGCCCAGGCCGCCCAGGCCGAGGAGCAGCGCCGTGCACACGACGCTGCCCAGGCCGCCGTACGACAGCAACTCGACGACGAACAGAACCGGCGCGACGGGCACCGGTACTGACGAGGCCGGTCATCGGCGGTGCGCGCCGGAGGCCGACCTCGGACCCTCCGTGCAGCGGCTACCTGTGCGCCGCCTCCGGGGCGTCGACGAAGCCGAAGCCGTGAAGCATCCGGTCCAGCGCCTCCCGCAGCAGGCGCTTCCGGGCAGCGGGCGACAGGAGGACCCCCGTTCGCAGGGTGACGGACATGCGCGTCAACGGGCGCCGATCGGTCGCCCCCAGCGGTGCCAGGTCCACGACGTCGTCCAACGGCATCTGCGGTGCTCCATCGTGGCCCTGGCCAGCGGAGATCCCCAGCTCGACTGCCGGGACATCAGCCCACCTCATCGCCGCTGGGTCGTCGACAAGCACCCGCGCGGCGTGATCGGAGGCGGTCTCCCAGGCAGCCTGGAACGCGGCCTCCACCTCCTCCCAGGACAGGCGTTCTTCCCGGCCCGTCCCGCCGCCGGAGGACACCGCCTCCCGCCATGACGGCAGATCGACGCAGAGCTCGGCGCAGGCCACGGCGGCTGGATCGAGCTGGGTGGGAAGCACCGCCATCACGTTGGCCGCGAGTACATGCCTACCTGCGGCACCGGCGAAACTGCTTGAGTAACTGACGGCGTCCGAGGCATTCCGGTGCGGGCCCGGTTCCCAGGAGGAGGCCCGCCAGGACAACCCCCGACGCTCCGTGAGGATCGACGCCACGCCGGCGAGCGGCGAGAACGGAAGCATGTCGGCGAGCTCCCGGCGGCGTGCAGGGCTGATGACGGCGCCCGACAGATCCGCCCACGGCAAGGTGACCGTCGCCCGAACACGCAGCGATGGCTCCGACCCGCTCGTCCAGTTCCGGGATCCCCGCGTTACCTCGAAGCTCGGCGGCTGGCGCGGCTCCCACCGCCATCCGGAGCCGTCGGCCGTCCGTACGAGCTGTCCACGGCCCCAACGACCGCCGTCAAGATCCACGCGTTCCGCGTCCTCGCCGATCACCTCGTGAGCCATGGATCTCGGTGGCGTGTACGGGTAGCCGATCGCTGCGAGCGGGGAGCCAGGAGCACCACTTCCAGCTTCGACGAGTGCCTGCCACACCGGCTCGGCTACGGCGACCGGCCGCTGATGCGGGAGTGCGCACAGGACCCATCCGGTGTGCGCCGGCGGCCGGGGCGCGAAGCGCTGTAGGACGCCGACCCCGCCGTCGTCCCAGTGGACCTCGGAACTTGGCTCCCCCACGGGGGCATCGTGGGTGAGAGCGGCGTACGCCTGGCGGAACTCCTCTTCCCGCGACGGTAGTCCCTGTCCAACCCGGTACCGAGGTCGCTCAGATCGCCGGGCATCCGCTCTGCCGACTGCCTCTTCGACGAGTTCTGCGAGGGCCGCAGCACCAGGGCGTTTCTGGGCTGCCAGCCCCGCGGAGAGGAGCCGGTGAATCTCCGACCGGGGCAGCCAGGTCGTGCCATCCGCTTCGCGGATCGGCACCGCCACCTTCGTGTTGCTCAGGCGACCCGGCTTTCCGACAGGCGCCTCGACGAGGTAGGGAAGGTTCCCGGCAGGCTGCGGTGGGATGTCGATGTAGACGCACAGCAGCTCGCCGTCGCGGTCGATGCGCTCGATGGCGACGTCCCGCGGGGCAGGTGTGATCCGCTCCTTCATGAGGTCGCGGAGTTGCTTGACGTCGAGGGTGACCGGCCCAAGAGGAACGAGTTCCTCCAGGACCTCGCGGCCGTGCTGCTCAAGGGTTCGGATGCCGAAGACGATGAGTCCGCCGTGCTCGGTGTTCGCGAAGGCCGCCACGTGCTTCGCCAAGGACTCCGCTCCCTGGGGACTCCGGAGGTCGTACAGCTGGGCCTTCGCGTCGAGCCACTGGGACTCGCGCAAGCCGAGGAGAGCAGCGGGGTCGCCCGCCCGCAGGGCGGCCCGTGCGCCGTCGAGGTCTATCGCCATCGGGTCAGTATCGCCGCGCCGGGGACCTTGAACGACGAGGTTTTCTCGATCTGGAACGACGATGGGCGGCCCCGGAGGAGCCGCCCATCGTCAGCGTGCTGCTTCAGCCCGTGGAGCGGGCCTTCTCCACTGCGGCCGGCAGCTGAGCGTCGACGAGACCGGGTGCCCCGGTGAGCATCACCACGACGTTGCCCGTGCGGACGGCCACCTGCTTGAGCACCGTGGTGGAGGTTCCGCTGGCGACGGTCATGGTGTGCGCGTACCGCTCGTCGCCGAGGTCCGAGGGCGCACTCGCGCTGCCGATCTCGATCTTCACGGGAGTGGTACCTGACGTCATCGTGAAGCTCGGGCAGGACTCGTACGCCTTGAACAGGGCCCGGGTGCCCTCGGACAGCTTGGCCGGGGTATCGCTGTGCAGCTCCTCGCCCAGCGTCGAGTTCCCCGTTGAGCCAGCGGTGTATGCGAACCCTGCCTTCGCCTTCACGGCGAACGCGAGCTCGCCGTCCTGGGCGCTGTCGCCGAGCTTCTCCAGGGCCGGGCAGCCCGTGATGCCGACGTCGCTTCGCTGCTTCCCGCTGTCCGGTACCTCCGTGTACCCCTGGCCCAGATCTGCGGAGGTGAGGAGGCGCCGGTGCAGCTCGGACTGGCTCACCGGAGGCGTGGTCGTGTCCTCGCCGGCCGCGGCGCTGTTGGCGGCGCCGGGGTGGCTGGTGCCGCTCGCGCTGCTGCAGCCGACGGCGGCCAAGGCGACGAGCGCGGCCAGGGCGAGTCCGGTGGTGCGGTTGTTCATGGAGACCCCCTGGGTGTGTAGGGGGCGACTATAACCACGAGCCCGGACAACGCCGGAGGTCAGGCCCCGTCGTCGGGGCAGCACTGGGAGGCCAGCTTGATCATCCGGAGAGGGTTCCCGGCTCCGGTGTGGACCTCGCAGTCCGGGGACCATTCGGAGATCCCGCCGCAACGGTGGCGCGGGCACGGGCACGGCGGGTCAGGCTTCCCGTTGGGCATGAAGCTGTGCATCTCGGGCCAAGACGGGGGGATGGTGCTCATGGTGCTCTCGATCTGTTCGTCGTACGCGACGGCGGCTGGTGGAGTTCGCGCGTCAGGCGCGGACCGCCCGCTGCTGATGAGGTGTCGCTGCCGTGGCGCGCGCCATCACCGAGGCCCGGGTGGGCTCGGCCTGTGCGGCGACCTGACCGTTAATCTCCCGCCGGATGACGGTCTCAGCCGCGCGCTCCGAGGGAGTCAGTTCCGACCGGCGTGCGACCTCCGTCTTCGCGAGGTCGGCTTGGCCGCGGAGTTCGTTCGCCTGCCCGCGGAGTTCCTGAGCCCGGGCCTCCTTCCGCTCGACATCTTCACGCTCGCTGTTGGCCGCGCGCTGGACGATCTCGTCGTCCGCACCCATGTCCCGAAGCGATGAGGCGAGAGAGCCGCCGCCCGACGCCTCGAAGTTGTCGCGCATCCACTTCGCCTCGCGCTCCGACTCCTCTGCGACGGCCTCAGCCGCATCGGCGAGCTGCCGGGACTTCGCCCCGGTCACCATCAGCTCGTGGTCGGTCATGAGTGACTGCGGGGAGTTCTCCGCGATCCGGTCCGCAGCCTCCTCGGCCTGATCGGGCAGCAGCGCGCTGATCCCGGCCGCCGGGCCGGCGGCATCGACCGCCAGGGGGTTCGGCTTCGCCGGTGCCAGCTCCCCGGCCCACGAGAGGATGTTCTGGCGCACCTCGGCGGCCTTGAACGCGTCCACCGCGTACACGGCGAACTTCTCGTCGGGGATCTCCGCGACCTTGCCGAGTTGGGAGCGGAAGACGACCTCGTCGACGGGGTGAGGGTTCGCCGCCAGGTACTCGTCGACGACCTCGGCCCCCAGCATCGCGTTCATCTCGGACAGGTCGACGTAGTCCTTGGCCTCGGTACGCCAGGCCACGGCTTCCGCCTTCATCTGCACGCAGTCCTGGACCGACATGACCCGGATGCCGTCGATGTCGGCGGGGAAGTACCGCATCTCCATCGGGACCATCTGGATGGTCACCGGGGCGACGTCCAGGCGCTCGGGGTCGCGTACGCCCAGGTTCGCGGCCTGGTCCATGGCCCAGACCTTCTCGACCTCGACCTGGTAGCCGGCCGCCGTGAGCGCGGCGATCACCTCGGCCCGTGCCTGCACGGCGTCCATGCCGGTGTCGGGCATGTTGAACAGGTCGATGTCATCGACCGGTCTCTCGGCCAGGCCGTGGGCCCGCAGCGCCATGCTGCCGGCGAGCGCGTAGTCGTACCTCTCCCCCACGGCATCCAGGGCGATCCGGGCTATCCGCCACTTCTCGTCTTCGTGCACGCGTCAGTCACCGCCGCCCGGCGAGTTCGGGGAACCGGCTCTCCCACACGCGCATGATCGGTTCCTCGGCCAGCCCGGGTCGCCACAGGGACTTCAGCAACGTGCGGTTGAGCAGGATCGCCTGCTGTTCGGCGGTCCCGTCGGCCAGCACCACGCGATACAGCTCCCACAGGGCGGCCGTGTCGGCCGTGTCGACCTCAGAGGGAACCGCTTCCCGGACGAGGTCGCCGGGGACCTGGATCTTGCCTGTCGAAGGGCCGGTCAGGGCTTCGATGTCGGTGACGACGGCGAAGCCGTTGGACGCGCGCCACCGGCTGAGGGCGGGGTCGGCCATGGCCTGCGCGATGTCCGGGGCGAGCCGTCCAGCGGCCACTGCCTGCTGGAGCCGGTCTCGCTGGGCGGCTCGGGCGCGCTCTCCCCGCTCGCGGGGGATGGGAGTGCTGTTCAAGGAGGTCTCCTTTGTCGTGATGAGCGGCCGAGCCAGCCTAGGAAGCCTGCGCAACGGGCGTGATGGGGGCGAGCCACTGGAAGGCCTGCCGGTGGGCGAGGGTGATGTCGCCCTCCACCAGACCTTCGTCGCCCTGGGCGAAGCGCCACAGCAGCCCGCGCAATTCTGTGGATCCTGCGGCCGCGGCACGGCCCGAGTCGCGGGCGGCACCGACGAGAACATGGACCAGTGCGGCGACGTCGCTCTGGACTTCGGAGAGCTCGATCGTGGCGGTACGCCGACCGCGGAGCACGCCGCCCGTGGGCTGCTCGAACGTCACCGAGGCCAGCGACCGCGACACCGGGGCGTTGCGCGCCGGGTACGGAACGGTCCAGTGAACGGTCAGCCAGGGCGCGACTACCTCCGGAACCCGGATGGTCCAGACATCCGTCGAACCGTCCTGCTGCGCGATGGTGGTGGACAGAGCGGAACGACGCGCCTGGTGCCAGGCTTCGTCATCCCCGGCGTACGCGATGGCAGGTGACCGGTCGGGGAGGATGGCGAACAGAGGGAACGCGTCGGCCACATCGAGGATGGACACGAGCCCGTCCCGCCGTGGCCAGCCCGGCTGTGCGGGCTCCGCGTCAGCGGTGCGCCACCACTCGATCGGCTGGTCCAGGGCGTGGCGGGCGTACGGCCAGCCCATGACCTTGGTGAACTGGTTCCCGACGGCGTCCCGGCCCAGAAGCAGGGCTACGGACTGCACGTAGGGCGGGATCGTCAGGCGCATCTGGAGCTGTTGGCGCAGGGCGTCACCGGTGTCGCCCGCGAGGTCGGCGCCGGCGGCCCAGCGGGGCCAGATACGGCCTACGGGCGTGGTCGCGGTCGTCGGTGGCACGGGTACGGTCACTGCTCTACTCCCTGTCGGATCATCTCTTGCAGGCCGGGGTGCTGGGCCGCGGCCGTCATGTCGTCCGAGACCTTGGAATGGACCTCGAAGACGCGGTCGGTGTCCTTGAACTCCCGCGCCCGCTGCTCGGTGTGCTTCTGCGGACCGCACTCCTGAAGCGACAGGCGCGGCATCGTCCGGTACAGGGCGTCGATCCACTCGACCTCGGCCGTGTCCCGCTTGCTCCCCGGGGTGTACGTCCTGACCCAGGAGACGAACAGTGCCGTCAGGTGCTCCCGGACGTCCTTGTGCTCGTACCAGCACGGCGTGACGTGGGCGTGTGTCCACGGGTACGTACGGACCAGCCAGTGGACCCAGGTCCGGAGCTCGGCCAGGCGCTCGCGGCGGACGGGCGGCTCCATCGCCTCCCAGACCCACCCGGCCAGGTCGATGTCCTCGTCGTCGGCATCGTCGAGGATCTCGCCGGTGCTCTCGTCCACCGTGAGGTCGGCGGGGTCGTCAAGGGACAGTTCGTCAGGCATGTGCCAGCTCCTTCTGGGCGGTGGGCTCGTTGATCAGGCGCTGGAGGTCCTCGTCCTTGAACGTCATCCGCAGGCGGACCCGCACCGGCTTCTGGTTGCCGTACTGCACGACGGCGGTCCCGTCCTCCAGCTGCTGGAGTTCGTGGATGGGGGCGAGGTCGCGTTCGCTCGTGGATGTGGTGCTGGAGTGGCCGCCGTCGCTGCCCCGCGTCACCGTCGCCCGCTTCACCTCGGCGCGGCCGAGCATGGTGTTGAAGTACTTCAGCGTCTCGGGGTCGGCGACGCCGGGGAGCAGCATCCGCAGGGGTGAGGCGGAGAAGACGGTGTTCGCCTTGTCGTCGCCGAGCGAGGTGCGTAGCTGGGACAGGTCGTGCCAGATCGTGAGCATCACGATCCCCTGGCCGCGGCCGGTCGTGAGCACCGTCGCGAGGTCCGGGTACCGGAGGACGTTGCCGGCCTCGTCGATCAGCAGGCCGAGAGCGGGAGAGAGCGGCTTGCCGGTGCGGCCGTACTGGGTCTCGGCGGCGTGGATCACCGAGGCGATCAGCGCGGTGATCAGAGGCGCGAAGCGCTTGCTGTCCGATGCGGAGGCGACGATCGCGATGGTGCCGCCCTTGGCGAGGACCTCTTCGGCGGTGAAGTCGCTGCCCGAGCTCGTCTCCCGCACCGCCTTGTCCTGGTAGACGCGGGCGATCACGTTGAGCGTGAGCTGGACCGACCCCTGGCCGTCGGCGTGCAGTCGCCGCCACGGCGAGGCGTAGTCCTCCGCGGCCTCGGTGAAGCCGGCGTCGAGCAGGATGCCCTCGACGGTGTCGGCGGCGTCCTTCCCGAGCGACAGCCAGCGGCGGAAGGCGGTGATGCCCTCCCCGGACACGCGGGCCGCCAGGAGGAGGCCCTTGATGATGGGCTGCGCCTGCTCCAGCCAGGTCTGGGCCTTGGGGTCGGAGCTGTTCGAGGACGCCTCGGCGAGCCACTTGGCCATCTGGTCGGCGTCTTCTTCGGTCTTGCAGTACTCCACCGGGGACCATCGGGCCGTCGCGCGGCCGGGTATGCCCTTGGGGGCGACGACGTAGACCGGCCCGAGCGCCGCCCGGCGGGCGTAGATCATGTCCAGGTCGGACGCCTTGACGGTCGTGATCACCAAGGGGCCGGCCCACTCCAGGGCGTTCGGCAGCAGGAGGCCCATGGACTTTCCGGAGCCCGGGACGCCGAAGGCCAGCCCGGACAGGCAGGGCTCACCGGCGACGAGCTTCTTCGTCACGGTGCCGCGTCCGGCGATCAGCCGGTCCGTACGGGCGGCGAGCTCCTGCTCGGCCCGCAGGTGCTTCTCCACCCGGCGGCCGCCCCAGGTCGCGCCGTCGCCCTGGCGCTCCCACGGCTTGAGCACCATCGCGGCGACAGGGGCGGCGACGCCGAGCAGGGCCCAGGGGCCGTACTGCATCAGACCATCGCCCCCGAAGAGCGAGGGAACGTCGGTCATGAGGGCCTCCTGGACATGGAGTTGATCGGCAGGTTGAGGGAGCGGGAGCGGGCGTCCTTCGCGGCGGACAGGGCCGCGCGGACGCGGGCGACCCCTGTGGCGTTGGTGTCGGGATCGACCGCAGCCACCAGGTCGAGAGAGCTGTAGGGCGGAGGGGTCGGCGTGGGGGCATCGTGGTGCTCGGGCGCCGGCCCCGCCGACGCGCGCCGCTCTGCGGCCTTGGCCCGGTGGTGGTCCTCGCTTCGCTCTGCGCAGCGGGGGCACGGAGCCCCCGAGTCGAGTCCCACGCCGTCCTCGCACCGCGGGTCCGGGCACGATCCGGGCCGCAGCAGGGCTATCGCGACTCCGACAGGGCTCTGGATCGAGGCGGCCTTGACCGCGTAGCCGTGCGCCCACCAGCGGCGCAGCACCCGGGCGCACAGGTCCTTGGGCGTACGGCCGGCGGCGAGAGCAGCCTCTGCGGCGGACTGGATGGCGGTGGGGAGGGGGGACGGCAGCAGGGCGGTGAGCTGTCCCGGCAGGGAATCGAGTACGGCTCGCACCGATGCGGCGGTGACCAGCTCGATGTCCTCCGGGAGGACGCGCGGTTCGGTGGGGCGCCGCAGCGCGGTGCCCCGCTCGGCTGGGGGCGTCGGCTGTGCCCCCGAGGTCTGCGCCGATTCGACGGTGATGGTGACCGCGTCAGAGTGCCGGGCCTGTACCGCTTCAAGCTCCTCGGCCGTGAGTGGGGTGTCGAAGGCGAACAGGTCGGTGGCCCACCGCCCGCCGCGGTTCTCGTGCTTGACTCGGACCAGGTGGCCGGAGGCGATCAGGGCGCGGGCGGCGGCGTGCAGTCGCCGCGCGGGCAGGCCGCGCTCCTCTGCGATCGCGGCCAGAGTGACCGGGTGCCCGTCCGGAGCTTCAAGGAAGGTGGACAGGAGGCTGTCGGCGACCGCATCGAGTCCGGGGCGCCGGCCGGCTCGCTGGGCGACCCGTTCGTCGCGGCCTCGGAAGATCCTCACGATTCACCTCCAGCGGGGTAGACGGCGAAGCCGTCGTGGAAAGGCAGCAGCACGCAGGGCTGGGCCCAGAACTCGGTGGCGTGGCGGGCCAGCGTCTCCGCGGTGGCGTCCGCCGGAAGGCAGGCCAGCGGCTCGTAGCGTTGTTCGTGGCAGCAGCCGCAGGTGAAGAAGGCCCACCAGCCGCCGACCCGGCCCGGGGCCCAGCCGGGCCCGGAGGCCGGGTAGGACTGCTCGAAGACCGTCTGGCCGAGCAGCGGAGGTCCGGGCGCGTGGGCCCGCACACCAGCAGGGGCAGGAGCGTTCATGGAGCAGTCCCCCGGCGGTCATGCGGCCGCGAGCTCGGCCGACTCGTCTTCGTCGGCCGCGATCTCGGACATGGCGTTCGAGGAGAAGCAGAGCTGTTCCTCGGTGGTCGTCAGCAAGTGCTGGACGCCGGGGTAAACCGTTTCTCCTACCTTCCACAGCGCTACGCCGCGCCGAAGACGTGGGATGTGGTCGGCCGTCCAGGCCGGCAAGTTGAGCCGGGCCACCACCTCGCGTGCCTCGTCCGCCTTCATCGAGTAGATGACGAGGGTGTCCGCCATCTTCAGTGCGGCGGCGGTCTCGGTGCTGTCGTCCACGTCCGAGAGGTGGTGGACGATGAAGATGCAGCTCAGGCCGTATCCGCGGGCGAATTTGAGGAACTTCTCCAGCAGCTTCGCGAGCTGCGGGGTGCCGAGGATGTGCCAGGCTTCCTCGAAGATCAGGATCCGCTTGATCTGGTTGTAGCTCCGGCAGCCCGTAGCCGGGTTCCCGCCGCGCTTCCACGCGCCGGACGCAGCATCGGTGATGACGCGGCCGTGTGCATCGGGCGGAGTCCCGCACTCGCACTCACCCCGCAGCCACACCTCCTCCAGGAACACGCTGATCACGGCCATGAGGATCGTCATCGCCGCGCCGCCCGAGGGAACGCGCGCGAGGTCGAAGACGATCATCAGCGCGTCGAGGTCGACGCTCAGCGAGGTCGGACCGTCGAGCATCCCGACCAGGTCGCCGCCGCCGGCCGCGTCGTCCTCGGTGCCGCCGCACAGCCGGTCCAGGACGTAGGACGCCTCCAGACCGTCCGCGAGGAGTTCGTCGAGGCTGCGCTTCTTGGCCGCAGCGTCCTGCTCGGTCGGGTGGCGGAGCGCGTATGCGACGTCGGGCAGGATCGCGACCCGGTCCTCGCTCCCCGCGCGCTCGTTCGCCCGGCGTACGGCGATGCGGAGGGCGCTGCCGGCGAACTCGTCCAGGTTGCGGCCGAGCCCCAGCTCGACGACGGTTCGGACGAGCTCAACCTGACGCCGGCCGCTGATCGCCGGATCCAGCGGGTTGATGCACGCCGAACCCGGGCCGCCGCCCGGAACGAACTTGATCGGCTCGGAGCCGGTCAGCGCGCGGCACACGGCCGCCCACTCGCCTTCCCCGCTCTCCTTCTGTTCCTTGGTGTCCAGGATGGCCAGACGTCGGCCCATGCGGGCCTGGCGCAGGGCGTACGTCTTGTTCAGGGCGGACTTGCCGCGGCCGGTGTCGCCCATGACCAGCATGTTTCCACCGGGCAGACCGTCACCGAAGATCGAGAACGGGCAGTAGATGAAGGCCTTTCCACTGAACAGCTCCCGACCGACGACCACGCCGGCCGTGCCGAGCGTGGGCGGGGCGATCGGCAGGTACAGGGACTGCGAGGCCCGGGTGGTCGTGTAGAGCGGACGGGTCGCGGTTTCCTTCGAGGGGGAGAAAACGCTCACTTCTTGATCCCTCCAGCGAAGGGCAGGGTGGTCGCGAAGGCACGGTGGTGCTCGAGGTCGAGCCACTCGATGCCGAGGTGGGAGGAGCGGGCCTTGGCACCGGTGTCCCGCTTGGCCTTGGACAGTTCCTTCTCGGTTCGCGCCGAGACGGTGATGTAGCCGACGATCGCCGCACCCGCGGCGCCGGAGGCGGCCAGCTCCATGCCGCGCTTGGCCGTGGCCTGCGTGGCGATCAGGTCGCGCGGGTCGACGTTCCGGCCGAGACGCAGGTCGCGCTGGATCTCCGCCTGGTTGTTGGTGTCCTCGCTGAGCATCCGCTTCACGGCGGCGTCGTTCGGCTCCAAGTGCGTCGTGACCGCGACCGTGCGGATGACGTCCGGCAGGCCGATGAGCAGCGGCGCCATGAAGTCGGGGCCGACCGGTGTGTTCGGCCAGGACACGACGGCCGCCGTCGAGTGGTACCAGCCGTCCGGCGAGTCGGCGGCGCGGGCACGGAACCAGCGCTTGTCGACGACCTCGACCTGGCGGGGGAAGGCGTGCTGCATCGGCAGGCTCTCGTCCCAGATCAGATGATCGGGGTCGTACGAGTTCCTGATCAGGGCAGCGAGCGCCCCGAGGTCCATGGGAGCGACGACGCGGAGTTCGGCGTCCTCGCAGCGGGCCCACAGCTCCTCGGCCGCGGCGGCCATCACCGCGGCGATGCCGTCGTCGCCCTCGCCGCGCTCGTACGACTCCGCGGCGAAGTCCTTGTTCCACGTCGCGTACGCGACGACGTAGTACCGGTGCTCCTCGGCGCTCGTGCTCACTGCGTCGGACAGCGCGTCGTACGACTGGGCGAGCCAGCCGGGGACCTTCGCGGTGGCTGGCGACTGCGCGCGGGTGGCGATGTGCTGCTGGTGGGCCTCCGGGTCACTCTTCAGCTGGCGGGCGAGGACCGACATGCGGTCGATCGGGTTGTCCGTGCTGTTGCCGAAGGAATCGAGCAGTGCACCCCACCGCTCCAGGGCGAGCTCCTGCTCGGATCGGTCCTTGCCCGCGTGCCCGCGCGAGGCGATCTCCAACGCGAACGTGACGCAGCCGAGCTCCGGCTGGAGGACGACGGCGATGTCCTGTCCGCGGACAGAAGTGGTGATCGGCCGCATCCGCTGGATACCCGGAGCGGGCTCCAGCGCGGCTTCCGGTGCGGTCCCGTCCCGGCGGACGCCGGCCTCGATGGCCGGGGACGTCCAGACACCGCCCGTCACCTTCAGGGTGCGCTTGTGGTCGCGCTGGATCTTCCACCACTTGTAGAGGGTGCGCCGGGAGGAGGCGCCCTTCGGCTTGTACGGCACGAACACGGCGCCGGCTGCCGCACCGACGGGCAGGACGATGGCCATCACCGCGAGGACGGGCACAGCGGAGAAGATGAAGCCAGCTAGGACCGCGATGGCGGCGGCGCTGACCAAGAGCACCTGCTCGCCGAGGTCCCGCTTGCCGACCAGCCCGGTCGGCCGCGGCTTGCCGAAGACGTATGTACGGTCAGCGGCCATTAGCTACCACTTCCTCCTGATGTCGGCCGGGTGGGATTGGCCGGGGCTGACGGGGTGGGCACGGTCGAGGGGACGGCTCGTGCCGCGGTGCCGCTCTGGGTGCTGGACGCGGGCGACGGAGGGGTCGCTCCTCCCCCGTTGTGCGAGGGGGCAGCTGACGCCGAAGGCGCGCTCGCGGGTGTGGGTGACGGGACCCGGGACGGGCCGGTCGGTCCGGACCCGGACGGTCCGGCAGCCGGGGGGCCCGTCGGCGTCGGCGTCGGGATTGTGGACGGGCCCGTAGGCGTGGCCGGCGCAGACGACGGGGACGAGGAGGAAGATCCCTCTCCGGAGCCACCGGCGTCGGCCGGGACAACGGACGATCCCGTCGGGTTGGCCGTGCCGTTGCCCAACGACGAGGGAGTTGAGTCGCCTTCGCCGCCTTCGCCGCCGACGGGCACCGTCGAGGTGCCGGTGGGGTTGGTGGAGGGAGCGGTGCTCGGCGCGCCGCCGCTGCCGCCGCCGGACTGCCCGCCGGAGTCAGGCCCGGGAGTGTCGCCGCCAGCCCCCTGGTCCGCGATGGTGTCTGCGCCCTCGGCCTTGTTCTTGGCCATGTCGACGCCGGCCTTCGCGACCGCCGCGCCAGCAGTCACAGGGTTGGAGAGCGCGGCGGCTCCGCCACCGCCGCCGACCACCGAGTTCGTCATGCGGGCGTTCATCGCAGAGTTCGCTGCCTGCGCGGGGCCCGGAACGGCGGCGGCCGGGCCGGACTGGGCGGCGGCCTTCCGGGTGTTCATCAGGTCGCCCATCTGGTCTCCGAACCCGGGCAGCCACTTGTAGAGCGAGGCACTGGAGAACACCGCGAGGAACAGCAGCAGCGCACCGACCAGGAGCGTGTTGACCGCTTCCGAGTTGGACTGCGAGTCCGAGTTCATGATCGCCGCGGCGAGGCCGAACAGCATGAACAGGACCGGCTTGGCCAGCAGGAGGGCCAGGAGCATCCCGGCCCACTTCTTGGTGCGCCCCCACAGGTCACGGTCAACCAGGCCCGCGTTCACGATGGGGCCGAGCGCCGCACCGATGTAGAGGGCGCCGGCGCGGATCAGCAGCTCGATCCACACCAGCAGCGCGGCAATGATGATGATCAAGAAGACGATGATCAGGACGACGGGGGCGTTCGTGCCCTGCGTCGCCAGGATCACCTTCGTGAGCTTCTCGATGAAGCCCTTGCCCTCCTCGATCGCGCTTCCCGCGAAGACCTTGGTGATCTCGTCGACGAGCTGGTTTGCCAGGACGAGGACGGCGGGCGTGAAGGCGTTGACGAGGACCTGGACCAGGAGGAGGCCGACGGCCTCCGAGATGGCGGTCGTGAGGGAGACACCGGCCATGGCGCGCTTGGCCACCGCGATCAGCCAGAGGATCAGGGTGAACAGCGTGGCGGCGGCGAAGATCAGCGCGTACTGCTTGAGGAAGCCCGGGTTGGTGAAGTCGACCTTGGTGGTCTTGTCCATCAGGCCGATGATCTTCTCCAGGAACCAGGCCGCGGCCTCGCCCATCTTCTTCGCGATGAAGCCGAGCGGGTCGGAAACGAAGTCCGCGACCGCGCCCGCTCCGTCGACGACGTCGCACACCGTGGAGACACCGGGGATGTCGCACGGGCCGGGGATGGCCTGCGCCGGAGGGGCGGTGAAGATCAGCCAGAGGGGTGTCAGGAGGGCGGCGGTGATCGCCGCAGGGATGCCACGGAAGGACCAGCGCCTCGGCGCGCGGCGCGGCTGGGACTCAGCCTGCGTACGGCGGGGCATCCGCGTCACCTCCCAGTTCACGGAAGGAGTTGGGGGACGACGGCTGGCCGGCCGTGGCCTGCGGCACCAGCCCGGCGGACCGGGTGATGGTCACCGCGCGCCAGTCGCCCTCCACCCACCGAAGCGTGTAGTTCCACTGGTTGAACTCGCTGGTGGGGGGCAACTTGGAGTTGGCGTCGGCCACTCCGGTCACCGCGGCGGTCCAGAGCTCCACGGTGGCCAGGTCCTTGCTGAAGCTCGTCACCTGCGCGGCGAGCGTGGCCTGCCGGTTGATGAGGGGCGCTCCGTCGACGGTACGCCCGTTCTGCAGGATGCCGAGCTTGCCCATCGCGGTCTCGGTCTGCTCGTCGAGCGTCTTCAGCCGCTGGGCGACGGCCTCGGGCGCCATGATCACGGAGGTCACCTTGTGACGGGTGTCCTTGTCGGCCAGGAACTTCGCCGTGGACTGGGCGGCCTGGAAGTTCGAGGCGGCAGCCTTTGCCCCCGCCTCGGTGCGGGCGTACCCGACGGGCACCCCGTCCTTCTTGTGGAGCCCGTCTCCGGTCTCCTGCGAGGTGGTGGAGCCCGAGCCGTTGTCCGCGCCTGAGGCGGCGGGGGTCTGCGCGGCCGGGCTGTCGCTCCTCCCCGAGGTGGCGAGGTTGGCGATGAGCAGCCCGGCCACGGTGACGACGACGATCGCGATCACGACCAGGGTGAGGGGACGGGGCCCGCGGCGGGGGGCGCGCTCGGCCGACCACGGCCGGCCTTCGGTCTTGGTGTCGTTGGTCATGGAGGCCGCCTCAGATACCCATGCCGTAAACGAGCATGAAGATCGTGGAGGCGGACGCGACGAGGAAGATCCCGGCCAGGCCCCCGACGATCTGACCCTTGCCCTGGTCGGTGTGCATGGTGGAGTTGCCGGAACCGAACCAGCCCTTCGACTTGGCGACGCCGAGGAGGAATGTTGCGGCGGACACGGCGAGGACGACTGCCGCGATAACGCCGATGATCACCTTGGAGGTGTTGCCGAGCGCGCCGAACGGCCCCCAGGTCGGCTTCACGCCGCCGATCACGTCGTTGACCCCGTCGGCGAGGATCGTCCACTTGCTGTCAGATGCCATGGTTTGTCCTTGATTTGCAGGAATGCCGGTACCGGAGTGGCCCGGGCGCGGGAAGGAAGAGTCGAGGAGGCTCAGGTCAGCCGATGTGTCGCATCGCGACGATCTGGCCCTGCCACCAGGACAGGGGCTTGATCCGGACGTTGAGGCCGGTCCTTGGTGCCTCGATGACCTGCGAGCCGCCGATGTACATGCCGACGTGCTCAGGCACCGCGGCGCTACCGACGCTGAACAGCAGATCGCCGGGGCGGAGCTGGCTGACCGAGTTCACGGGGGTGCCGGAGTGGACCTGGTCGTAGGTCGTCCTCGGCAGGTTGACGCCGGCCGCGCCCCAGGCCATCTGCACGAGCGAGGAGCAGTCGCAGCCCTGCATCCCCCGGTACGGGGACTTGCAGGTGCCGCCCCACTGGTAAGGGGTGTTGAGCGCGGTCTTCGCCGCGGCGATGGCGCGCGCCGCGCCGCCGGACCCGGGCGGAAGCGGTACCTGGCCGTCGGCCATGGCCGCCCACTTCGCTGCGAGCGTGGTGATCGTCTCGACGTAGTTGCGGGTCTCGTCGAAGGGCGGCACGCCGTTGTACTTGAGGACGTTGCCCTCGCCCGCGTTGTACGCGGCCAGCATGTTCTTCACCGAATCGCCGGGGACCTTCTTGACGATCTCGGCCAGGCGGCAGTCGTACGCCACGGCGGCGGGAATCGCGTCGGCGGGGTTCAGCGGGTCCTTTTTGCCGTCACCGTCCCCATCGACTCCGTACGTTGCCCAGGTGCCCGGAATGAACTGCGCGATGCCCAGGGCGCCGGCCCCGCCGTCGGGCGGGTTCTTGCGGAATCCCGACTCCTGGTACAGCTGGGCTGCGAGAAGGCTCGCAGTGACCTGCGGGCAGCTCTTGCCCATCGCCTTCTCGATCAGCTTCCGGACCCAGTCCGGTACCGGAGCGTCGGCGGTGATGGACCCGCCGGGGCCGGTGTTGTTCGCGCTCGCACCGCCCGCTCCACCGAGCATCAGCAGCAGGGCAAAGATCATGACGAAGCAGAGGGCAGCGATCCCGCCGCCCCACTTGAGGATCTTCTGCACGCCGGCCGCCTACGCGTACGGCAGCGCGATGACGCGCCACCTGCCGTCGGGGCCTCGCTCGAGCTGCAAGGCGACCTGCTTGGTGTCGCTGGTCGTCTTGCCCTTCTCGGGGGCTTCGGTGAGCCGGTACAGGACCCTTGCGAGTGCAGTGGTGTTCGTGGGGGCCGGCGCGCCGTCCGGGATGGAGACCTTCAAGACGGTCGCGGTGACCGTCGTCTTCTCGGCGGTCCACTGCCGCCACAAGGAGGCCGTGCTCGGGCGGTCGGTGCTGATCGCGGCGCCCAGGTCCTCGGACGCGAAGGCGGCGGCCCGCTTCCCGGCGTCGGAGTACGACTTGTCCTTCCCGGGGCGTGCGTCGTGGCTGGCCCAAGCCGTGGTGAAGTCGGCTGCGACCTTGGCGACGTCCTTGGGCAGTTCGGCGCCTTCGGGCGCCGCGGGTCCCGTCGGGACCGGAATGGTGCCGTTCCCGGGAACCGGGCCGCCCGGCCAGGCCGAGGTCGAAGGGGAGGATTCGGGTGCCGACTGGACTGTCGTGCCGGACCCGCAGGCGGTGAGCGCCGCCCCGAGAGCGACGACCAGCACACCAGAGGTCAATCGTGAGCAAATGCGTATAGAACGAACTTCTGAAGGCATGAGGGATCCGCCTGCGGGGGTCGAAAAAGGCAGGGAGAGGCGCGTACCGGGTCCGGAAGACCTAGCGGTGCGCCGTACTTCGTCCGCGGACTGGTGCGACGGGGGCGGCTGAGCCTGGAACGCAGCCGCTCCCGTCATCGAGGGGCTCGACCCCTACGAGAGGTTCATCTGGACGGCCAGGTAGCTGGTGGAGACCCAGCCCGTCTTGCCGGTGTTGGCGCCGCTGCGGACCTTCACGTAGGCCCAGGTGGTGGAGCGCCAGCACATGACGGTCACCTTGGTGTCGGTGCTCAGCAGGCCCAGGCTGGCGTAGCCGCTGCTCGGGCCGCTGCGGAGGTGGACGGTGGTGTCCGTCCACGCGGTGTAGTCGGCCATGTTCCTGGTGCACGAGCCGGCACCTACGGCAGCAGCCGCTGGACTCGACATGGCGGTGACGCCACCGATGGAGAGGGCTGCGACAGCCGTCGCGGTGGCAGCCTTGTGGATCAGAGAACGCATGGGTGTTCCTCGTACGTCTGGAAGAAGGGCTGACGCGGCCCGTGCGGCGTCCCGGTAGGAAGCAGGGTGAGCGGGGGCAACACCCGTGTCGTGGGAGCCGCTCGCGGAGGCATGGCGGGGTCAGTGCCGGCCGGACTGGTGGGTCATCGCGAGCGGAGGAAGAGAGCCAGCCGCCGGGCCGCGTAGCGCATCAGGATCAGGACTCGTCGGACCCGGCCGTCTTGCGGCGTCGGGCCACGGTGAGGACGCCGCCGCCGACAAGCAGCAGGCCGGCGGCAGTGGCTGCCAGGGGCGCGGTGAGATCCGCGCCCGTGTGCGCGAGTTCGTCCCCGGACGGCGGTGTGGCCGGCGGAGTCGTCGGCGGCACCGCGGGCGGAGTGCTCGGCGGTGTGGTGGCCGGCGGCGTGGTCGGTGGAGTTGTCGGCGGCGTGGTCGGCGGCTTCGGCAGCGGACTGTCGAAGACCGTGATCACGGTCTCCTCTCCCGCCTTCACCTCGAACCGGGTCGGCTTCTTGTCGAGCTCGTAGCCCTCAGGGGCCTTCGTCTCGACCATCCAGTACGTCCCGGCGGCCAGGTCGACGGGCGCGGACTTGCCCCCCTTGCCGGTGGTCACCGTGGTGACGAGGCCGCCCGGCTTGCCTTCGGCGCCGGACGCGTCGTTCGCCCGGATCTCGTACGTGGCCGGAGAATCGATCTCCTTGCCGCTCGCACGGTCCTTCTTGAGCGCGATCACGATCGAGGCGGGCTCGAACTCGATGGCGCCGTCCACCTTCAGCGTCTTCTTCTCCGCTGCGAAGAAGATCAGCCGCTGCATGGGCTTGCCCGACACCTGCTTGTCGGTGGCCCAGAAGGAGGGCGTGTTCACCGTGACATCGGCGGCGAACGATGCCCCGGCCTTCTTCCCCGGCTTGTCCGGGGTGAACGCGAAGGTCGTCTCGCCCTTGTCGTTCGTGACGCCGACGGTGCCGGGCGCCTTCGGCGCGGCGACGTTGTAGAGGCTGGTGGTGCTGATCGAGACGCCAGAGACCGGCTTCTTGCCCTGGGCCACCTTGACGGTGAGGTTCTTCTCCGCCGGGATGCGCTCGTAGGGGTACTTCTTACCTGCCCCGGGAACGGTGAGCATGTACGGGGCGGCGTCGATGGCGGCGACCTCGGAGCGGAGCCGGTTGAACTCGTCGACGATAGGAGCCGTGTCGATCTTGGCGTCGGCGCCGAAGCCGGCGACTGCGCCATGCGGCATTCCCTTCGCCAGCCAGGACTTCCACGGCAGCTTCTCGCTGTTGAAGCCGTCCTCCTTCACCCCGTCTCGGTCGGCCAGGGCCCAGGAGAGAAGGGATGCCGCCGCGGTGGTGTTCCGGCCGGCAGTCGTGTCGGGGAGCTTGCCGTACTGCGCGGCGATGTAGGCGAGCTGGGCCTTGGTGTCGGCGCCGAGCTCAGCGGGCGCCTGCTCCGGCTTGTAGCCGTTGTCCGACCCCTCCTTCGGACCGAAGAGGTTGAAGTCGAGGCAGAAGGCCGCCGACCCGTTGTCCAGGAGGTGCGTACCTCCCCAGAAGGTGCTCTGCTTGCCGGTCTTCAGCTGCCAGCCGACCGCGCGCCCCTTGTTTCCCTCACGGTCGGCCGCGACTGCGGGAGCCGAGAAGAGTGCTGGTCCAGCCACTGCCGCCGCCACAACGGCGGCGCCGGCGACGGCCGTACCTTTGCGCACGAGTGATCGCATGAAAAACTGCCCTCATCCAGGGGACTGGACCGCAGCTTCCTACGGCGAGACGGTCCAGCACCCGGTGAACCGCGCCCCCTTCCGAGGCGGCGCGTCCCGGTGTTCGGAGGGATCCCACTCCCTCCGGACACCGGCCTTGCTGACGAGGCTTGACGCCGCGACACGAGCCACGACCCTTCCCCCGACCGCATCCGGCGCACACACGATCAACAGGTTTAGCGTGCTAGACGTAGAAGCCTGAGCTTGTGTTCCCCTGTTCATCTAGCGCGCTAGATGAGGCTGGATGAACATACGTTGATCCAGGTGGCGGCTGTCAAGCGCGTATGTGTCGTATTGGGCGATCGTGTGATGGGCGTCATGTTGAGCGCTTGATCATTAAGTGAGTTAGACGCAAATTGCTTGATCGTGTAGCGCTTGCCGTCTAGGGCGATAGATAATGAGGGTGGTGGTTCAGGCGTGAACTACAGGATGATCCGTAGTGGACGGGAGCAGTGAGCGGCGATGGGTGAGGGCACCCCCACCGGCCGGCAGACCTTGGCCGAGCGACTCGACTTCTTGATCACGACGATCCATCCAGACAATCGTGGCCCGTACACGTACATGGAGATCGCTGAGGGCACGAAGAAGTTGCCGGGCCCGTCGGTCTCGCACGGCACGGTGCAGACCATCCACAAGAACACCAACACCAACCCTGGTGTGGACTCCCTGCGTGCCATCGCCAACTTCTTCGGGGTCACCGTCGGTTACCTCGCAGAGGGCGAGGATGCGGAGGCGATCGAGAACCGAATCGAGGAGCGCATCGCGCGCCTCCGTGAGGAGAACCGCAAGGCAGCCGAAGCCGATGAGCTCGCCCAGGTCCTGGAGGACGAGAACGTCCAGGCCGCGGCCTTCCGGCTCAGCGGCCTGTCCGCAGGTTCGCTGAAGTCGGTCACGGGGCTCATCAAACAGCTCCGCCGAGCGGAGGGGCTGCCTGACGCGAAGCCGCCGCGCAAGCGGAAGCAGTGAGACGCCGCTCACTCGTGTAAACGTCACAACCTGGGGTGTTTCGGGCAACCGGAACGCCCCATTTCGGTCTCTGTGGCTGGTCCGTTTAAGCTGCAAACCGGTAAGTAGTACGCGAACGGCTCGAAGTGGTTGATCTTCTCGCCGGCGGGTTGCGACGGCGAGGAGGGAGACCATGCGGTGGTGGAAGCGGACCGACGCCGAGTGCGCGGCCATCGCTGACCAGCTGGTCATCCCTCAGCCGTTCAACCTCGAAGCCTTCTGCGACGGGATCGCGGAGCAGCGGGGCCGCCCGCTCATCCTGCTCCCCCTCGACGGGCCGCCCGACCCCGCCCTCCCCTGCGGCATCTGGCTCGGCCTCGATGTCGCCGACCTCGTCTTCTACGATGCCGTCGCTGCGGAGATCCTCAAGGTGCAGATCGTGCTGCACGAGATCTCCCACATGCTGCTCGGACACGTCGCCCCCGAACTTGACCTGGCCGACCAGCCGAGCGAGGGAGAGCTGGCCCTCGCCTCCGAGCACTTCCAGCGCCTGCTCGCCCGCACGCACGGGGGCATCTCCGGCATCGACCGCCCGGACCTGCCTGTCGCCGCGATCATCCGTGCCGAGGCGGCCCGGATCCGGGCCATGGCCACCATGACCGAAGCGATCGACGAGGAACTCGGCCTCGACTTCGACCGTATTGCGCACCTGATGGGCCGCTCAAAGTTCGCGACGCCCCAGGAACGCAAGGCAGAGACCCTGGCCACGCTCATCCACGAGCGCGCCAGCCGGTACATGACGCAGTCGACCTCCACCGAGGCCGAACAGCGTCTTGTCCGCCTCCATGACGCCCTCGGGCATCCCGTGCGAAACACCTGGTCCTGAAGTGAAACACCTAGAAATCGCCGTCCTGATCATGCTCTGGGCGGTGACGATCTGGCGCGTCCCCTCTGCCCTGCGCACCGTCAAGCAGCGAGCCCTATGGGTCGCCTTCGCGGCCCTCACGCTGTCGATGACGCTCCGCCTCCCCGGCGTCATGCACGGCCTGGACGACAGAGTCGGGATCAACAACCTCTCCACCCTCATCAAGCACTGGCTCGGCATGATCGCCGCCGGCGCCGTCCTCGACTTCGTCGTCGCCATCGCCCGCCCGGAGACCGGCCGGCGAGTCAGGCCTCGCCACTACGTGGCCCTAACCGCCATGGCCCTCATGGCGGTCCTCTTCCAGTTCGTCCCCCGACGGCAAGAGGTCGAGGACTTCTTCGAGGCGAACGTGGGCCAGACCTGGGCCACCGCGTACTACCTGGTCTTCATCGTCTACCTGGGCATCGCCATGGCCACCGCGAGCTGGCTGTTCTGGGGAAGCGCCCGTCTGGCGAGCGCTCGATGGCTCCGGATCGGGGTACGCCTCATGGGCATCGGAACCGGAGTCGGCGTCGTCTACACCCTCGTCCGCGCCGTGTACCTCATCTGCCGACTGGCCGAAGTCACGTCCGCCGGCGCCGACGACACGGTCGACACCGCCACCGACCTGCTGAAGTACCTGGCCATCGGCTTCATCCTCGTGGGCAGCAGCATCCCGGCCTTCGGCGTCGCCTGGAGAAGCATCCAGGACTGGCGGCACCTTCGTGCGCTGCAGCCCCTGTGGCAGGACCTCACCGCCGCCACCCCCGACATCGTGCTCAAGGCGCGTCTTCTCCGCGGCCCACGCCTGCAACTGCACCGCCGTGTGATCGAGATCCGGGACGCCGGCCTCGCCCTCGCCCCGTACGCAACCAGCGAGGTGCGGGAAGCCGCCGCGGCGGCGGCGAACGCGGCCGGGCTCAGTCCGGAGGCCGTGGAGCCGACAGCCGAGGGCTTCTGGCTCCGTGCCGCACGAGAAGCCAAGGCTCAGGGAGCCCCCCTTGTCCACGAGGTGGCGGTGCCCGGTGCCGAAGGCATCGTCGATCTGGACTTCGAGGCCGAAGTCGCCCGGCTCCTCCAACTCGCCCGCGCCTACCACTCCCCCGAGGCCGCTGCCTTTCTCGCCTCGCTCCGACAGGAGGTCATGTCGTGACCACCACCGCAACCACCCGGCCCACGGAGTCCCGCGCGACGGAGTCTCGCGCCGCCCGGCTCGTCACAGACGGCCTAGACCCCAAGACGTGGATCATCGCGGACACGATCCTCATCGGCTGGCACACGGACCGCCTCGCGGGCATCGGCTGGGGCCTGCTTGGATGCCTGTTCGCGGCCGTCATACCCGTGGCCTTCATCAAGTACGGCATACGCCGAGGCCGCTGGGCCGACCGCCATGTAGGCCAGCGTCAGCAGCGCATCATTGTGATGATCTTCATCATCGCCTCGGTCGCCACCGGCATCACCCTGATGTGGGCCTTCGGCGCCCCGCAGCCGATGATCGCCCTCATCGCCGCCATGCTCACCACCCTCGCTGCCCTGCTTGCCGTCACGCCCGCCTGGAAGATCAGCGTCCACGCCGCGGTCTCCTCCGGCAGCGTCGCCATGCTCGCGCTCGCCTACGGGCCCTTCGCGCTCGCCGGGTACGCCTTGGTCGCGCTGGTCGGCTGGTCGCGGGTTGCGCTCAAGGACCACACAGTCGCTCAGGTCCTCGCCGGAACCCTTGTCGGAGCCGTCGTCGCGGCTGGCACCTTCGCCATCCTCCGGTAGTCCGCGCGAGCACGAGTCCGGGGCGGCACCCATGCAGGTGCCGCCCCGGACTCGTCTCTGCCCGTTTCGAACGGCGACGTCAGTTGACGCGCTCAAGTCGGACAGGGATTTTGAAGTAGTCGCCCAGCGCGAGCCGCGCCAGGACAGACTGCTTGAGGTTGTGAGCCTTCGCCGTGGCCTGAAGCGTCGGCATCCACTTCATCGACACGGAGTACTGCAGCCGGGAGTTGGCCGGCTCGACCTTCCTCGGACGGCCAGGCCCACGCTCGATCATCTCGAGTCCCGGGAAGAGACCACCCTCGTGGACGGGCCCGCGGGCTTCGACGATGAGCTCGGGGAGCCGGTCCGCGCACTGAGCCACCGCGGTGAGGATGATCACCTCCGCCGACTTTCCGGTCTGCTGCATCTCCTTGACCTTTGCCGCGATGGAGCTCGGAACGTAGGTCTGGAGGGTCATCTTGCCGGTCGCCGAACCCAACTGGTACTCGGACTCGTCGTAGCCCGTACTTTCGGCTTCGGCGCGGGCGGCCTC